>NZ_JAPSIW010000704.1 GCF_031178505.1 Streptomyces sp.
AAGGCGCGGCCGGACGAGGACTTGTGGGCTTGTCATGAACATGCCTACTCTCCGGTACGTCGCCGTCGCGAGAGGGAAGAAGGACTCCCCATGCCCGATCCCCGCACGCCCGCCCACCGCAGCCCCCAGCCCGACCGGCCCCGCCGCGCCTCCCGCGTCCGCCGGGCCGGCGGACTGCTCGCCGCCGCCCTCGCCCTCCTCGCCGCCTCCGGTGGCACCGGGGCGGCCACCCCCGCCCCGGCCGCCCTGCGCGAGGTGATGTTCGTCGGCAACAACTGGGACGGCACCGCCGACGTCATCGCCGCCCGCGGCGACTTCCACCGGATCGGCCGCGTCGACGTCATCCCCGACAAGGAGGAGCGGCTCCGCGAGATCTACCTCAACCCCGTCAAGCTCGCCTTCTTCCTCGGCGTCCGCAACGGGCCCGGCGAGGGCCACGACCAGTTCGTGGACGACATGTACGCGACCCCCGACGGCAGCTCCATGGTCGTCTCCCGCCCCAGCTTCGCCGACGTCGTCTCGATCGACCTGCGCACCGGCCGCGTCAACTGGCGCTTCCCCGTCGCCGGCCACCGCTCCGACCACATGGCCGTCTCGCCCGACGGCACCCGCGTCGCCGTCTCCGCCTCGACCGCCAACACCGTCCACGTCCTCGACATCGAGACCGGACGCCAGGTCGGCTCCTTCGCCACCGGTGACAAGCCGCACGAGAACGTCTTCACCTCCGACGGACTGCTCTGGAACATGTCCATCGGCGAGGTCACCACCGCTCTCGACGCCCCCTGGCTCGACTGGACCAAGGGCGACCGGCGCATCACCGTCGTGGACGCGCGCACCTTCGAGACGGTCCGGGTCATCGACATGCGCGCCCGTCTCGACGCCTTCGGACGCTCGGACCTCTCCGACGCCGTCCGGCCCCTGGTCCTCACCCCGGACGGGAAGAAGGCCTACTTCCAGGTCTCCTTCCTGGGCGGCTTCCTGGAGTACGACCTGGACACCGACCGGATCACCCGCCTGAAGAACCTCCCCGGCGGCCCGGCGACCGATCCCGACCGCACCACCTGGGTCAACGATTCGCGCCACCACGGCCTCTCCGTCAGCCCTGACGGCGGCAAGCTCTGTGTCGCCGGGACCATGGACGACTACGCCACCGTCGTCGACCGCGCCACCCTCCAGGAGGGCCCGCTCGTCCCCGCCGCCAAGCCCTACTGGGCCACCGTCAGCGGCGACGGCCGGTCCTGCGTGATCTCCGAGAGCGGCTCGGACCGGGTCTCCGCCATCGACTTCGCCACCGGCCGGCGCGTGGCCACCGTCGAGGTCGGCGACCACCCCCAGCGGGTGCGCCTCGCGCACGTGCCGGCCGACTGGACCGGCCCCTCGGCCGGCTGAGCCGGCCGCGCGGTTCCGCGCGGCCGGGGCCGGCCGGACCCCCCGGGTTCCGGCCGGCCCCCTCCGCCGCGCCGTCACGACCTGCGTACGGTCACCTCGTGCAGCGAGTAGCCCCAGTCGGTGGCGCGCCGCACCCCCTGGATCCGGACGTACCGGGCCGGCTGCGAGGCGAACTCCGCGGTGTCGTACCCGCCGTCGCCCGCCTCCGTCGACCAGGCCGTCCGCCAGGTCCCGCCGTCCTCCGACAGTTCGATCCGGTACGCGCGCGCGTGCGCCCGCTCCCAGTCGAGCGTGACCTTGCCGACCCGGTGCACCGCGCCGAGGTCCACCCGCAGCCACTGGTCGTCCGACCACTCGCTGGCCCAGCGGGTGCCGGTGTCGCCGTCGACGGCCAGGCCCGGCGCGAAGCCGGTGAAGGGATTCCACCACTGCGTGGTGCTCGCCGTCACCGGCCGGCCGGCGGCCAGGTCGAGGCCGGGCTCGTGGTCCTCCGTCGCCTTCCACGTCCGCAGATACGACTCCGCGCCGAGCGCCAGCTCGTCCACGACCGCCCGGCCGCCGTCGGTGAGCCGGATCTGCTCGATCCAGTCCGGTACGAGACCGTTGTGCGCCGCCCCGTCCGTGTTGAGGTCCCAGGTCCGCTCACCGGTGACCTGCCGGTCCAGGACGGAACCGCCGTCGACGCTGCGGAAGGGGTACGTCACCGCGTTCGGGGCGCCCGCGCCGACCGGGCCCGGCCAGCCGCCCACCCCGTTCATGTCCGTGCCGTAGCCGAAGCCGACCCCGTACTTGCGGCGCAGCTCCGCCTTCTGCGCGGCCTCCCCGACGAAGCCCTGGGCGCCGTGCATGTACGAGGCGGCGAAGCCACCGAGACGGTAGAGCCGCTCCGTCCAGTCCAGGTCCATCCAGCTGTGGCTGGACAGCACCCCGGGGTACTCCTCGGCCTCCAGGATGTCCAGCGCCCGCCCCGCGGCCTTGACGCTCATGTGGTCCAGCTCCAGCATCATGCCGCGGTCGATCATGCCCCTGAGGGCGTACTCACCGAGCCGCGTCAGACCGCGGGTGTTGCACCGGGCGTCGGCGGCGTACGCGGGGACGCTCACACCGGCCGGCAGCTTGGCCGCCATCGCCGGGGGCGCGGTGAGGCCGATCGGGTTGTCCTGCTGCGGGCCGGAGCACTTCTCCGTGGCCCAGAAGGTGCCGGTGGACAGGAACTGCCCGATGTTGACCGCCACTCCGGTCGTTCCGCTGTCGAAACGGACCCCGCAGAGCGCGTTGTCGAACTTGTGGCAGAGGAACATGCTGCGCACGCCGAGCGCGTGCAGCTCGTCCAGCCCGCGGTCGATGTCCGCCCGGTCGCACTGCGCCACGTCGAGGACCTGCTTGCAGCCGAACGGCTCCGAGGTCTCCACCCCCAGGACGACGGCCAGCTTGCCCTCCTCGACCACCGAGCGGGCCCGCGCGGCGTCCGTGACGATCCGGAACCAGCCCTTGCCGGGGCCGCCGTACATCCGGTCGACGTACTCCTGCATCTCGTAGGTCCTGCGGGCCTGCAGCCGGATGGACTCCATCTCGTCACAGCCGCGGTCCCGGGGCAGCAGCGAGCAGATCAGGCCGTTGGTCACCAGGTCGTTGACGAGGACCCGCTGCCCGCCGCGCCAGGCGCGCTCGACCCACGCGTAGTAGTTCTGCTGGTGGCTCAGGGAGTCGTGCGCGGGCCAGTCCTCGAAGGTCGGCCAGCCGACCGGGTCGTGGTGGCCGTCACCGCCCGTCAGGTTCTCGAAGATGGCGCCCGAGCCGTCCGGATAGTGCTCCGGACAGTCCTTCAGGGCGTCGGCGACACCCGCGTCGGAGAACGGCTTGCCGCAGATCATGCGGCCGCCGAACCCCTCGTTGGACATGAGGTGGTTGTGCGCGTCGACGAAGCCGCGCACCCTGCCCTGCGCGTCGGTGCCCCGGAACGGCGCGCCCGTCACGTTCACGCCGGAGTCCGGCGCGGGGCGGGAGACGGGCTCCCACCAGGCGGTGCCCGCGTCGGCGGCGGGGACGGGGGCGGAGCCGAACAGGACGGCCGCGAGAGCCAGAAGGAGGGGGACGAGAACGTATCCGCGTGCTCTGTGTGTCGTGGGTCGCGTCATGAGCTGCGATGCCTCCGGTCGGTGGGGGTGTACCGGGCGCCCCGAGGATCGCGGTGCGGGTGGAACGAGTCAAGGGTCCGGGACAGACGACCTGTTGAAGTCCG
>NZ_JAPSIW010000705.1 GCF_031178505.1 Streptomyces sp.
GGTGGGCATGGTTCCTCCCGGCGACGACGGTGCTGGACGGGCTCGGACCCGTGAGGGTGCGGTCGGATCGGGGCCGGGCCTCCCTCAGCATACAGAACGCCCGCCTGCCCCTCCGCCCGCACCGCGGACGGGGCAGGCGTCCTCGCAGGTGAGGGCGCAGACGACGGAGGGAGGCGACCCTGCGGGGCTGGGTCGCCTCCCTCGGAGGGCGCCGCGGCGCCCGGACGGGACCGGTCAGGCGCCGACGCGGAAGCGGGCGAAGGCCGTGGCGGTCGCGCCGGCCTCCTCGAGCACCTTGCCGACGGTCTTCTTGGAGTCCTTGGCGAAGTCCTGGTCGAGCAGGACGACGTCCTTGTAGTAGCCCTTCAGGCGGCCGGTGATGATGTTCGGGATGATCTTCTCCGGCTTGCCCTCTGCGCGGGCGGTCTCCTCGGCGACGCGCTTCTCCGACTCGACGGTCTCGGCGGGCACGTCCTCCTCGGAGAGGAAGGTCGGGGACATCGCGGCGATGTGCACGGCGACGTCGTGGGCGACCTGGCCGCCGTCGGCGCCCGAGGCGGCCAGGAGCACGCCGACCTGGGCGGGGAGGTCCTTGGACGTCTTGTGCAGGTAGACGGCCACGCTCTCGCCCTCGACGCGGGCGATGCGGCGCACGACGACCTTCTCGCCGAGCAGCGCCCCGGTCTCGGTGACGAGCTCGGAGACGGCCTTGCCGTCGGCCTGGGCCTCCATGAGCTCCTCGAGGGAGGTCGCGTCGGCGGCGACGGCGGCCTCGAGGACCTTGTTGCCGAACTCGACGAACGGAGCGGACTTCGCCACGAAGTCGGTCTCGGAGTTGACCTCGACCATGTAGCCGACGGTGCCCTCGACGCGCGCGGCGACGAGGCCCTCGGCCGTGGCCCGGCCCTCACGCTTGGTGACGCCCTTGAGCCCCTTGACGCGGATGATCTCCTGGGCCTTCTGCAGGTCGCCGTCGGCCTCGTCGAGAGCCTTCTTGACGTCGAGCATGCCGGCACCGGTGCGCTCGCGCAGGGCCTTGATCTCAGCGGCGGTGTAGTTCGCCATGTGAACTCCTCACGTAGTCGGTGGTGCCGGCCGGGCGCGCGCGGGCGCCCGGCCGGCGTCCGGTGGAGATGGTGCCCCACCGGGGAAAACGGACGATGAACGGGGACTACTCGGCGGCGGCCTCGGTCTCGGCGGGAGCGGCGGCCTCGGTCTCGGCGGGAGCGGCGGCCTCGGTCTCGGCGGGAGCGGCGGCCTCGGTCTCGGCGGGAGCGGCGGCCTCGGCCGGTGCCTCCGCGGCGGTCTGCTCGGCGGTGTGCTGCTCGAGCAGCTCGCGCTCCCACTCGGCCATCGGCTCTTCGGCCTGCCCGGCGTTGCCGGACTTCTTGTTGTGGCGCTCCATGAGGCCCTCGGCCACGGCGTCGGCGATCACGCGGGTCAGCAGGTTGACGGAGCGGATGGCGTCGTCGTTGCCCGGGATCGGGAAGGCGACCTCGTCCGGGTCGCAGTTGGTGTCGAGGATCGCGACGACCGGGATGCCCAGCTTCTGGGCCTCGTCCACCGCGAGGTGCTCCTTCTTGGTGTCCACGATCCAGACCAGGGAGGGGGCCTTGGTCAGGTTGCGGATGCCGCCGAGGGTGCGCTCCAGCTTCTCCTTCTCGCGGCGCAGGAGCAGCAGCTCCTTCTTGGTGTACTGCGAGCCGGCGACGTCGTCGAAGTCGATCTCCTCGAGCTCCTTCATGCGCTCGATGCGCTTGGAGACCGTGGCGAAGTTGGTGAGCATGCCGCCCAGCCAGCGGTGGTTCACGTAGGGCATGCCCACGCGGGTGGCCTGCTCGGCGATGGCCTCCTGCGCCTGCTTCTTGGTGCCGACGAACAGGATGGTGCCGCCGTGGGCCACGGTGGTCTTGACGGCCTCGTAGGCGCGGTCGATGAAGGACAGCGACTGCTGGAGGTCGATGATGTAGATGCCGTTGCGCTCGGTGAAGATGAAGCGCTTCATCTTCGGGTTCCAGCGACGGGTCTGGTGGCCGAAGTGCACGCCGCTGTCGAGGAGCTGGCGCATGGTAACGACGGACATGTCGTCTCCTTGTTCTCGTGCGGGAGGGCGTGCGACGACGCCCGGCCCGCGGGTACGGTTCTCGGCTGCGTCCGGCGGACGAGCCCCTGGCGCAGCGGTGAGCGGAACCGGAACGGATCCGCTGCCGGGCCGCCGTGCCGCACCCCGCCGGAGCGGGGACGCGGACCGGGGCGGCCGGGCCGGGAAAGGAGCTCCCGGCGGCGCTGCGCGCGAAGTCAGCCGCTCACCCGCGTGCCGCCGGATCCGGCGTCGGGGCCGGATCAGGGGTGGTCACGAGGGCACGCCACGACGGGCGCGTCAGAGCACACTGCGGGATCAAGTGTACTACAGGGCCCCGTTGCCCCTGCACAGGCCCGGCCTCCGCCGGCCGCCGGCCGACGGCATGCACAGCCTGCGCGGCGCGCTCCTCGGAGGGCCCCGTCGAGGTCCACGGTGGACGCCATGATCACCGTCCCGTTCCGGCGAGTCCGAGCCCACTGGACGCACCGCTGCACCGCCACCGCCGGGGCCCTCGTCCTCGTCGCCGTCCTCGGGGCGGCACCGCCGGCCTCCGGAGCGCCGGGCTGGGCGTGGCCGCTGTCGCCGCGGCCCGCCGTGGTGGGCGGCTGGGCGCCCCCCGAGCAGCGCTGGGGGCGGGGGCACCGCGGGGTCGACCTGGACGCCGCGGCGGGGGCGTCCGTCCGCTCACCGGAGGACGGCACCGTGAGCTTCGTGGGGTTCGTGGTGGACCGCCCGGTGCTCACGCTGGACCACGGGAACGGCCTGCGCTCGAGCTTCGAGCCCGTCGAGTCCACCCTGGTCCGCGGGGAGCGGGTCCGCCGGGGTGAGGTCGTGGGCGTGCTGCGAGGGCGCGGGCACTGCGGAGCCGCGCCCTGCCTGCACTGGGGTGTGCGGCGGGACCGCGACTACGTCAACCCGCTGCAGTTCGTCGGCGCCCTGGAGCCGTCGGTGCTGCTGCCCGTCCCCGACCGGCTGCGTGCGGCGGCTCAGCGGTTGCCGTCGCCCCCGTCGCCGCCCTGAGCGTCCTCGACGCCCTGCTCGACCTGCTGGAGGCCCTCCTCGGCGCCCTGCTGGACCTCTTCGGCGCCCTGCTCGACCTCCTGCTGGACGTTGTCGGCGCCCTGCTCGACCTCCTCGGCACTGAGGTCGCAGCCGGTCAGCGCGGTCAGGGCGAGGACCGTGGCGCAGACGGAGCTCCACAGCGTGCGGCGGTTCATCTCGGCGTCCTTCCGGTCGGTGGTGCGTGCATCGGAGCACCAGTGCACCACATCGGGGTGCGCCGCGCATCCCGCCGGGACGGGTGCAAGAGTGCCCCGCCCACCGGCCGGGGCACGGTGGGCGGGGCGCCGTGGTGGAGGGTAGGGCCGGTGGGGCTTGAACCCACGACCGAAGGATTATGAGTCCTCTGCTCTGACCAGCTGAGCTACGGCCCCGCGCCGGTGCGGGGCCGGCGGCGCAGACCACGTTACCGTACGAGCGCGCCCAGTCGGGTCCGCAGCCGGCGCGTCCGCCCGGTTCCGGCCGACCCGTGATCGGACTGTTC
>NZ_JAPSIW010000706.1 GCF_031178505.1 Streptomyces sp.
CGGGCCCGGCGGCTGCGACGGCGCCGGGGCGGGCGGCGCCACGGCCCGGCGGCGTCCGCCCGCACCGGGCACGGGCTGCGGGCCCGGCTCGTCCTGAGCCGGCGGCGGGGACTGGGGCTGCGGCGGGGGCAGGGGAAGCGACCGCGGCGGCTGAGGCGCGGGGGCGGGCGCGACCGGAGACTCCTGGGGCCCCTGGGGCGCCTGCGATGCGGGAGGCACCGGGGACGCGGGGGTCATCGGAGGCATCGGGTGCGGCTGCGGCGGGGTGTGATCGGCGCCCGGCACGCTCCGTACCGCCTCGTGCTCCCCCGCACCGGCCACCGGCGGAACGGAGCCGGCGGGCGGGACGGGTGCGGCGGGCGGGGGTACGGAGCCGGGCGGGACCGGTCCGGCGGGCGGGACCGGTGCGGTCGGGGGCACGGGGGCGGGCGGTGCCGGCCGGCCGGCGACCGGCGGCGTGACGGCGTCCCCGGCACGGGACGAGGGGCCGGCGGGACCAGCGGGTTCCACGGGACCGGCCGGGGGATGCGGCTCGGGTGCGCGGTCGGCGTCGGCGGGCGGCAGCGCGAACGGGGTACGGGGGCCGGCCTCGGCCGCGGCCGCCCGCTCCTGCGCGGCGGCGAGCGCCCGGCGGCGCCGTCCGGTCGGCCGGGACTCCTCCCCGTCCGACGGCGCGGTGGAGGCCACGGCGGGCAGCGCCCGGGCGAGGGCGGGCGCGGACGGCGGCTCGGCCGAGACGCCCTGCGGCGGCACGGCGGCGCCGAGCGCGGCACGTCCCTGCGCGCCTTCGGCGGCGGTCACCACGGAGCCCTCGGCGGGCCGGCCACGGCGCCGCCCGGTGGGCTCGACGGGCGCGCCGGACGGAAGACCGGCGTTCTGCTGGGCGGGAATCAGGTCCCCGGCTCCGATCCCGCCACCGGGGGCGGGGCTTGCCGGGTTCTCCTCCGTACGGGCACGGCGGCGGCCGCCGGCCCCGGCCTTCGGTTCGGCACCGGTGTCCGGCACGGCGCCCTCCAGGAACGCGTCCGTGGACGCGCGCCGGGCCCTGCGCCGACCGCCCCCGGAGGCCGTACCCCCGGAGGCCGTCCCACCCGTACCGGTCGTGGCCGCGGTCGCGTCCGCCGGAACGGCACCGGGGGACGGGACGGCGGAGGCGGGAGCCGCGTCCGCGGCGGTCCCCCGAGGCGGGGTGGCGCTGGCCTGCGCGGGCAGCGCCGGCGTACCGGGCACATTGGGCTGGGGCTTCGGCTCCGTCGTGGGGACCGTGCCCCGGCCGGCGCCGAGCGGCACCTCCAGGACGTACGCGCCGCCGCTGGTCCCCGGCACCTCGTGGGTCTGCACGACACCGCCGTGCGCCGCCACGATGCCGCGGACGACGGGGCCGTGCACCGGGTCGCCGCCCGCGTACGGCCCGCGGACCTCGATCCGTACGACGTCCCCGCGCTGCGCGGCCGCTACGACGATCGTCGAGTCGGCCTGCGGGGCCCCGCCGGCCTGGCCGCCCACCGCACGGGCCTGCCCGGTCGAGTCGACCCCGGCGACGTCCGCCACCAGGTGCGCGAGCGCGGTGGTGAGCCGGCCCGCGTCCACCTCGGCCTCGATCGGCGGGGCGTGCACGGCGAACTGGGCGCGCCCGGGGCCGATGAGCTCCACGGCCGCGTCGATGCCGGCCGTCACGATCCGGTCGAGCAGCGCCACCCGCTTGTCGAGCGACTCGTCGCCCGCGTCGAGCCGCTGGTAGCCGAGGACGTTGTCGACCAGAGCCGTCATCCGGGAGTAGCCGGCGGCGAGGTGGTGCAGGACCTGGTTGGCCTCCGGCCAGAGCTGGCCGGCGTCGTCGGCGGCGAGCGCGCCCAGCTGCGTCCGCAGCTCCTCCAGCGGCCCGCGCAGCGACTCGTCGAGAACGGCCGTCAGCTGCGCGTGCCGGGCGGCGAGGGCCGCGTACCGCTCCTGCGCCTGCTCGCGCTCCGCCGCGTGCCGCTCGGCCCGGTCGGCGAGTTCGGTCGCGTGCCGTTCCGTCAGGGCGGCGATCTCGGCGGCGTGGTTGTCGACCAGTTCCTGGTACGGCCTGCGGTCGGTGAAGGTCATCACCGCGCCGACGAGCTGGTCGCCGTCCCGTACCGGAGCGGTCGTCAGGTCGACCGGAACCCGCTCGCCGTTCTTCGCCCACAGCACCTGGCCGCGGACCCGGTGCTTCCGGCCGGACTTCAGCGTGTCGGCGAGCGGCGACTCCTCGTACGGGAAGGGCTCGCCGTCGGGCCGCTTGCTCAGGATCAGGGGGTGCAGCTCCGCCCCGCCGAGCTCACCGGCCCGGTAACCGAGGATCTGCGCGAACGCCGGGTTCACGAGGACGACCCGCCCGTCCGTGTCCGTACCGACGACGCCCTCGGAGGCGGCGCGCAGGATCATCTCCGTCTGCCGCTGCGAGCGGGCGAGCTCGGCCTCGGTGTCCAGGGTGCCGGTGAGGTCGCGGACCACCAGCATGAGCAGCTCGTCGCCGGTGTAGCCGCTGTACGAGTCGTACGCCTCGCGGCCGTCCTCCAGGCTCGCGGAGGTCACCTCGACGGGGAACTCGCTGCCGTCCGTGCGCCGGGCCATCATCCGGGTCGGCTTGGTACGGCCGCGTTCGTCCGCGCCGTCGGGGCGGCGCATCGAGCCCGGGATGAGGCGCGAGTCGAAGGAGGGCAGCAGGTCCAGGAGACCGCGGCCGACGAGCGCCGTGCCGGGGGTCTCGAACATGCCGAGGGCGATGGTGTTGGCGTTGACGACCGTGCCGTTGCAGTTGACGAGCACGAGGCCGTCGGGCAGGGCGTCGAGTATGGCGGCGAGGCGAGCAGCGCCTCGGGATGGCCTGCTGCTCACGACGACGCTTCCTCCCTGACGCACTGCACTTGCCCGCAGCACTCGCTCGCTGCGTCCGCCCTACCGGCCGGCCGGCCCCATCTTGCCCCTCGGGCCACAGCCTGTCACTGAGGGAGTCTAACGGCGACCGGCGGCCGGTCCCCCGACCGCGATCTCACCGGATCTTCACCGGAACCCCGGTCCTCATCCCCGGACGGCGGGCAGGACGGGCTCCAGGTTCTGCCAGCGGTCGATCTCGCACCCGTCGGCGCGGGAGAAGCGGGCGTCGACCGTACGGCCCCGCCAGGTGCCGGTCACGTGGGCGGTCGCCGACCCGCCGTACATCTGGGTGCAGAACCGGTCCTCGGGCACCGTGGCGAAGGGGTCCCCGCCCTGGCGCGCGAGGTGGTCGAGCCGCTCGCACGCGTCCTGGGCCGCCGGGTGGTTCCCGCCCGCCTTGATCGCCGCCTTCCCGCCCCTCCCGCCCTTGCTCTCGCAGGTCAGGTCGTACTTGCCGTCGGCCTCGGGGTGGCCGCTGTTGCTGACGGTCACGGTGAGGGAGTCGGCGGCCGGCGCGAGCAGGGGCAGCGGCAGGGGGCCGAGCCCGGCGGCCCCGACGGCGGAGGTGGCGAGGGTCGCGAGGACGAGACTGCGCAGCATGGCTTCTCCTGGAGCACGGATGTACGGAGGGCACGGGATGCGCGTGCCCCCACCCCACTAACGCTCCGGGAGCCGGAGCGTTGCGCAACCGGGGTGCGCCGGGTGGGGCTTTGCCCTCGGCCC
>NZ_JAPSIW010000707.1 GCF_031178505.1 Streptomyces sp.
CGTACGCACACCGGCCCCCGGCGCGTCCGCCGATCCGTTCCGGCGGATTCCCTCCGGAGCCGACCCCGGACGAATGGCCGGAATCCGACGTGGGGCGCCGCCGGCGCCGGCCCTCCGGGAGCCCTTGCTCCCGGTACCCGGCCCGTTGTCGGTGGGCGTCCCTATGCTGAGGCCCATGAAGATCACCGAGCGGACACTCGCGGAGGCCTGGCAGCGGACGGCCGCCGGACACGACCTGCTCCACGGTGCCGCGCTGCCGCCCGTGGCCCGGTCGGACGACGAGCTGGAGGAGCTGGCCGACCACTCCGAGGAGGTGGTGGACGGCGGCCTGTGCCTGGTCGTCGACGAGGACGGCACCGTGCGCGTCCATCACGGTCCCTACCGGCAGGTGTTCGCCACCCGTGACCTCGGGCAGGTGCTGTACCTCATCGCCGAGGACGCGGTGCTCCGGAGCGCCGGCGGTCCCGTGGAGGCGGCCGGTGTGCTGGAGCGGATCGACCCGGTGTGGGGCCGACGGTTCCAGGGGGGCGGCCTGGACGATCCGGGGACGGTCGGGGCGTGCGGGCGCGACCCGCTGGAGGGGTTGGCCTGGATCGCCCGGTCCTGGCGTGAGCAGCAGCCGTACACGACCCTCGCCTTCTTCCGCGCGGCGCCCGGCGAACCCGTCGACGCCGAGCGGCTGGCCCTGCTGTACGGGGCCGATCCCGCCCAGGTCGCGGCGGGCACGCGCCTGAAGGACCTGAGGGCGGTGGACGGCGGCCGGACCTACGGGGACCGGCAGTGGGAGAGCTGCTGTTTCGGGCAGGCGGGCGGCTGGACGTACCTGCTGCACCACGACACGCCGCCGGGGGCCTTCGCCGACAAGGAGGCCTACCGGGCGCTCGGCATCACCGAGAGCGTCCGGCTCAGCGCCACCGCCGCCAAGGCCATCTACACCCTCGACCACGACCGGGACGGCCGCCGCGTCGACGACGGCCTGGGGATACTGGAGCTGATCTGGTACGAGCGCGGCCGCGCGCCGTATCCCCGGGGCGGCGAACTGGACCACCTCAACCGGGCCGTTCGCCGGGCCGAGCTGGACCACCCCGAGCTGACCGACACGTTCGCGCTGTACTTCCACGCCCTGGAGACCTCCCTCGGTCTGCGGCTGCCGCGCCGCGACGTCGTGGAGGGGGAGATACGGGCCGCGTACTGGGCCTGACCGGCAGGCCCGTACCGGTCGGCCCCCGAGGGGTGACGCCGCGTGGTGAATGGAGCAAGGGGCGGTGACCGGGCGCGGAGACCGTCGTTGGGCGTCGCCGAGTGCGACGAAGCGACGAGAGGTGGACCTGTGGTGGTCAGCGCGGAACACGAGGGCCGGAGCGGGAACCGGTGGGCGTACATCGGGTCGTTCACGGCCGGGGGCGGCGGCGGGATCACCGTCGCCGAGGTGAGCGACGAGGACGGGGCGCTGGTGCCCCGGGCGACAGTGGCGACGGTCGAGAACCCCTCCTGGCTGGCGCTCGACCCCGGCACCGGGGTCCTGTACGCGGCGAGCGACACGGAGCGGGGCGCGGTGGCGGCCCTGCGGGCCGAGGGGGAGAGGCTGACCCCGCTGGGCCCGGCCGTGGAGGTGGGCGGGGAGGGGCCCGCGTACGTCGATGTCGTGGGGCGCCGGGTCCTGACCGCGCACTACGGCTCCGGCGGTGTCGGCACCCTGCAGGTGCGGGAGGACGGGAGCCTCACCGGGCCGCCGGTGGTGCTGGCGCACCGGGGATCCGGGCCGGACCCCGAGCGGCAGCGGAGCCCCCACGCGCACCAGGTGCTGCCCGACCCCGGCGGGCGCTGGGTGCTGAGCGTGGACCTGGGAACCGATTCCGTACGGGTCTGCGCGCTCGACCGGGAGACGGGGGCGCTGCGGGTGCACTCCGAGACGGCCCTGCGCGCCGGCTCCGGGCCCCGCCACCTGGCGTTCCATCCGGACGGCACCGTGGTGTACGTCCTGCACGAGCTGGAGCCGCAGATGACGGTGTGCCGCTGGGAGGCGGAGGCCGGGCGTCTGGAACCGCTCGCGGAGGTCGCCGTCGACACGACGGGGCTCCCCGCCGGCGAACGGGCCTACCCCTCGGTCGTGTCCGTCTCGCCCGACGGGCGCTTCGTCCGGGCCGCCGTGCGGGGCAGCGACCGCGTCCTCACCTACGACCTCACCGACGACACCGGGAAACCGCAGCTCGTCGATGTCGTCGAGTGCGGCGGCAGCTGGCCGCGCGACCTGGTGACCGACGCGTCGGGGCGCCGCGTCTACGTCGTCAACGAATGGTCGGGCGACATCACCTGGTTCCACGCGGACCCGGAGACCGGCCGTCTCGTCCGCGCCGGCGCGGTGGCGGTGCCGGCCGCCGCCTGCCTCGTCCTCACCTGAGCGGGGCGGGCCCCGGCCGGGAGCCCGGCGGCGCTCACTCGGCGATCTCGGTCCGTTCCCACCACTCGTACACCGGCAGGGTGCCCTCCGCCGTGTCCTGACGACGCTGCGTCCGCCTGAAGTGCTCGTATCCGCCCCGGTGGGGGATCTTCACGTCCTCGCCGGGGTTCCCCGCGGGGACGACCCGCTCGGGCAGCTCGTCCGGCCCGCCTTCCAGAAACACCATGTGCGCCATGCCACCAGTCTCACCACGGGCGCCACCGGGCGCACCCGGGGCGCCCGCGTACGGGAGGAACGCGTCGGCCTTCTCGGCGAGCATCGCGTCGAGGAAGGCCGGCGCGTCGTCACCGAGCATCCGGTACAGCGTGACGAGGCCGGTGATGGCGGTGTCCGCGACCTCCTCCTGCACGTGCCGCCACGTGTGGCTCCGCCCCTTCCGGGGATTCGTGCCCATGGCCCCGATCACGGCCTGCGCCGACTCGCCGACCTCCTCGGCCAGCTTCAGCACCTGAAGGGTCCACTGCTGTTCGGGAGAGATCCCCCGTGCGGTGTCCAGGGCCGTGAAGAGGCCGGCGAGGCGGCCGATGGTCTCCCACGGGGAACGCGTGGCCAACGGGGGCTCCTTCCGGGGCGGAGGTCACATCGGACGGTCGCGGACGCGGACCGTCCCGCCGCAGACCTCCCCAGGGAACCCCTCCCTCACCCGCCCGCCGTCTCCCGCTCGTACGGACGGTGGGTGAGCGCGGACCCGCCGAGGGCCCGGCTTGCGGTCCTCGGCTCCGGAGGAGGCGACGCGATCCCCCGGTGAGGCGGCCGGCCGAGAGGCCGGGCCACCGGCGCCGGCCTCACGGCTCGGGGGCGTCGGCCTACAGCCAGTCCCGCCGCTTGAAGACGACGTACAGGCTCGTGCACACCACGGCCATCAGGAGGACCGCGAAGGGGTAGCCGCCCACCCAGTGGAGCTCCGGCATGTGGTCGAAGTTCATGCCGTAGATGGTCCCCACCAGGGTGGGGGCGAAGAGGATCGCCGCCCAGGCGGAGATCTTCTTGATCTCCTCGTTCTGTTCGAATCCGGCTTCGGCGAGGGCCCGCATCTCGGCGTTCTGCTGCTGGGTGACCAGGGTTCCGTTGACCGTCAGGATCTCCGTGAGGGCCTGGCGGAATCCGTCGACGCGTTCGCTGGTGTGGGTGACGTGATCGGCGACGTCACGGA
>NZ_JAPSIW010000708.1 GCF_031178505.1 Streptomyces sp.
GCCGGTCGTCGAAGTAGGGCTCGAAGCAGGGCCAGTGCTGCACCATCAGCTCGCGCAGCTGCGGCAGCGTGAGGAAGCTGAGCACGTTGTCGTCGGCCGGGTCGAGCAGATAGCCCTTGCGGCGCGAGACCTCGCGCACGGCGGCGGCCCGCTGGACCCATTCCTGTCCGGCCGGACCGGCCGCGGCCACCACCCACTCCTCGCCGTGCACGGGTTCGTACACGGGCCGGAGCACGGCCGCGACCACGGCCCGCATGCGCTGCTCGACCAGGTTCAGCCAGATGTAGGCGCGGCCGGCGCGCTGGGCGCGGGTGCGCACCTCGCTCCAGGCCTCGGCCCCCCAGTCGAGTTCCGCCCCGATCTCCACGGGCCGGGCGACCGGCACCGTGCCGGGGGGTACGGCCGTCCCCGGTGGGGCGTCCGCTCCCGGGGGCGCCTCCGCGGGGTCCGCGGGCCCCCCTTCGTGACCCGCGTCCCCTGGGGGCAGCTCCCGGCCTCCCGAGCTCACCCACGCACCGCCTTCTGCTCCTGGACGCCCGTCTGTGCACATCCGTCAACGATCAAGGAAGGGTACTCCGGGAGCGGGAGGCGGTGCAGCAGGATCGACAGGCTGCTTGCTCAACTGCCCAGATCGGGCTGACCGTTCTGGGAGGCGAGTTCGGACGGAGTGAGCGGATTCATAGCGGTTACGTCCCGGGGCGCGAGCTGGAAGCCCTGCCAGTGGACCGGCATGGGCTGCTGGTCCTCGTCCCGGGCGATGTGGTGGAACCCGATGTTGACCCACACGGACGGTGTGGTGAGCGTCTCGCCGTTGACCCACTTGTCGACGCTGTCGCCGCCGCGGGGCCCGCAGTCACCGATGTTGTTGCTCGCGAACTGCTCGCAGGCGCGGGCCTGGGTGAAGTAGACGTCGTGCCGGGTGAAGCCGCGCCCGGCGTGGGTGTCGGTGTGGCCGGGGACGATCTCGTACGAGCGGGCGTGGCCGTCGGCGTTCTTGCCGGTGCCGCTGACCACGCGCCACCAGCGCATGTTCTTCGCGTCCCCGGCGAGTTCCTTGGTGACGGGGGTGCGCTTGGTCTTCACGGTGGGGCCGCCACCGCCGGCGGGCGGCGCGGTGACGGTGGAGTCGAACTGCTCGATGCGGTCCTTGGCGCCGTCGAGGCCGAAGTCGAGCTTCCAGAAGACGTTGTGGGCGTGGCTGGTGGCGTAGGAGCGGGCGCCCTTGCCGATGGGCCAGCCGCGGCCGTCGGTGGCGTTGTAGTCGACGGGCGAGAGGCTGCCGGTGGCGCCCACGTTGGCCCCGATGGTGCCGTCGGAGGAGAAGCGCCACTCGGAGATGTACTCGTACCAGCCGACCTTGTTGACGGTGTAGACGAGCAGGTCCTTGGCCTGGGCCTGCCAGACCTTGCCGCCGCCGTCGCTGGCCATGCGGTAGGCGTGTCCGCGGGCCCGGGTGGTGGTGCACAGGCCCTTGACCTGGCCGAGGTCCGGGACCTTGACGGTGGTGAGGGTGCCGCCCGGGCATTCGGCGGGCTTGAGCTCCTGCAGGCCCCAGCCGAAGCCGGCGCCGGTGAGGTCGTCGTACTCGGCGCCGCCGTCGTCGTAGGGGACGTGGATCTGGGCGAGCCGGGCGGTCTTGAGGACCCTGACGGGGGCCTGGGCGCCGGGCGGCTGGTACGTGACCTTGTCGAGGATCAGTCCGGCGTCGGTGCTGTAGCGCCAGCACATGCGCCAGACGGCGCCGCCGTCGAGCTTCTGGGTGATGCGGTAGGCGTCCGAGCAGTCGGCGTGGACGGAGCGGTTGCCGGTCGGCGGGGGCGGCGGGGGCGCGGCGCCGGCACTGGTGGCGGGCCCGGCGGTGGCCGTGGCGGCGCCGAGCACGGCGGCGGCGGTGAGGACGGCGCCCCGGGTGCGGGCGCGCCGGTGTGGCTGGGTGGACATGCGTGCGTACTCCCTCGTACGGGTCGTGAAGGCGGCAGGGCCGGGCGGCGGTGGTCAGCCGACGCGGACGACGGTCCTGGCGGAGAGGTCGACGATCAGGTTCCGGGTGTCGATCCAGGCCCCGTTGAGGACCTTGGTGACCAGCCGGACGCAGCGGTGCTCGCCGCAGCGGGCGAGCTGGGCGGGCACGTTGGCCTCGCGGTAGGTGCGGTAGACGTCGCCGTTGAACCAGAGCTGGCCGGTGGTGGTGAGCTCCTTGCCGGTGGCGTCCTTGTAGTCCTCCTTGACGCCCTTGCCCAGCGGGCTCGCGAGGATGAGTTCGAGGGCTTCGCGCAGTTCCTCGGGGTGGGCGGAGGGCTGGACCCCGCGCTGGACGCCGGTGCGCTCGACCTTGCCGGTGTCGAGGTTGACGGTGCGCGTGAGGAGTTCGTCGCGCGCGTAGTCGTAGAAGCGGACCTGGGCGCGGCGCGGTGCCGGGCCGGTCTCGCCCTCGCCGGGCAGCGGGTCGGCGAGTTCGGTGGCCAGGTGCTGCGGTCCCCGGCCGCCGTCGGCGTTCTGCCGGGCGGCGGTGCCGGGCGGGGTCAGCGCCAGCGTCTCGGCCCGGGCCAGCTCGTCGTCGGTGAGCGGGTCGGTGCCCACCCCCTTCTCCCCCTCGGGCGCCGGCGGCGCCACGCTCGCGGGCGGCGGTGCGGTGGCCGCGCCCTGCGCCCCCGCGTCGGTCCGCGGCGTTCCCGCCGCGTCGGCCGCCCCGGCCCCTTCACCGGTGCCGGCCGCGCCGTTGCCGGTGCCCGTCACCTGCCCCGCCGTGCCGGCGGCGGCCGGGGCGCCACGGCCGCTCGGCGTGTCGTCGGCCCCCGCCGTGCCCGGCATGCCGATGGCCACCGCGACGGCGGTTCCCGTCACCGCCATCGCCGCTCCGGCCACCACCTTCCCCAGGTGGCGGCGCGCTATTTCGTACACACTTCCCCCTCTTCCCCCCGCTCGGTCTTCGGTCACCCGGTAGGACGGGGCGAAGTCCTAGGAGGTTGCCCGCTTTTCGGGCAGGATCTGGCCGAGGAACATCCCCTGTATCCGGACAGAAGAGGAAGAGTCGCATTCATGCAGGTCTGGCCGGGACGGGCGTATCCCCTGGGCGCCACGTACGACGGAGCGGGAACCAACTTCGCGGTCTTCTCGGAGGCCGCGCACAGAATCGAGTTGTGCCTGATCCATGACGACGGTTCGGAGACGGCGGTCGAGCTGCGCGAGAGCGACGCGTTCGTGCGGCACGCCTATCTGCCGGGCGTGATGCCGGGTCAGCGGTACGGCTTCCGCGTCCACGGCCCGTACGAGCCGGAGCAGGGGCTGCGCTGCAACGCGGCGAAGCTGCTGCTCGACCCGTACGCGCGGGCGGTGTCGGGGCAGATCAGCTGGGGCGAGGCGGTGTACGGGTACCCCTTCGGGCGGCCGGACGCGCGCAACGACCTGGACTCGGCCCCGCACACGATGACCTCCGTCGTCGTCAACCCGTACTTCGACTGGGGCGACGACCGACGTCCGCGCACCGAGTACCACCACACGGTGATCTACGAGGCCCATGTGAAGGGCCTGACGATGCTGCACCCGGAGCTGCCGGAGGAACTGCGCGGTACGTACGCGGGCCTCGCGCACCCGGCCGTGATCGG
>NZ_JAPSIW010000709.1 GCF_031178505.1 Streptomyces sp.
TCTCCGGTGCGCGCACCGGAGACCTCCTCGCGTGTCCGGGGACGAGCGGGCGGAGCGTCAGTTGCCCGCCACGTCCTTGACCGCCACCGAGACCGGGATCGAGCCGGAGATCAGTTCCAGGGTCAGGCCCGCGGTCGCCGGGGTGTCGAGGAGTTCGGCCAGGACCGCCGCCACGTCGTCGCGGGGGACCGGGCCGCCGCCCGTGTGGGCGCCCAGGCGGACCAGACCCGTGCCCGCGTCGTTCGTCAGGGAGCCCGGCCGCAGGATCGTCCACTCCAGGTTCGGGCGGGAGCGGATGTCGTCGTCCGCGGCGCCCTTGGCCCGCAGGTAGACGTCGAAGACCTCGTCGCCCGGCCGGTGCGCGTCGGCGCCCATCGACGAGACGACCACGTACCGCCGTACGCCCGCCCGTTCCGCCGCGTCCGCGAAGAGGACCGCCGCTCCCCGGTCCACCGTGTCCTTGCGGTCCGCGCCGCTGCCCGGGCCAGCGCCCGCCGCGAAGACGACCGCGTCCGCGCCCTCCAGGACCGCCGCCACCTCCTCCACCGACGCCGACTCCAGGTCCAGCACCACGGGCTCCGCGCCCGCGTCCCGCAGGTCCCCGGCCTGCTCGGGGCGGCGGATCAGGCCCGCCACCTCGTGTCCGCCCGACGAGAGCAGCCGCTCCAGGCGCAGGGCGATCTGTCCGTGTCCACCAGCAATGACGATGCGCATACCCACGACCGTACGACTCAGCGCGCCCCGGGGCCTCCCGGCCCGGGACGGTCCGTGCGGTCCGGACGGTCGGGCCGCTCCGGACGGGCCTGTCTCGGCAGGTCCAGCGCCGCCGCCGAGTCGCAGTACTCCCGCACCGCGCTGGTCCGCGCCACCACCCGCCCCCGGTGCACCACGATCCGGCTGTACGCGAGCGACAGCGCCCCCGCGAGCCGCTCGCCCCGCACCGCCAGGAGCTCCGCCGGGAAGCCCGCCTCCACCCGCACCTCCGGCAGCCCCATCGCCACCCGCGCCTGCGCGCTCACCGCCCCGTACGCCTCCCCGGGCGACAGCCCGCCCAGCGACGCCAGCAGATAGGCCGCCTCCAGCGGGTCCCCGCGCCCCACCGGGTTCGCCACGTCCCGCAGCGCACCGCCGCCCGCGGCCACCCGCACCCCGGCCGACCGCAGCAGCCGCACCGGCGCGGTCCCCCGCCGCTCCGTACCGCCGCAGCCGCCCTGCGGCAGGCACACCACCGTCACCCCGGCCGCCGCCAGCTGGTCCGCCACCCTCGCCGCGACGTCCGCCGGCAGCCGCGCGAGCCCCGCGCACGGCCCGATCGACACCCCCGGCCGCAGCCCGCCGGCCATCACCGCGAGCCGGGCGAGCCGCGCCGGGTCGTCCCCGTCGGTGTGCAGGTCCACCGGGCGGCCGTGCTCGGCGGCCAGCTCCAGGACCGCCTCCGCGTACCCGATGGGGTCCGGGTCCAGGTCCGGGCAGCCGCCGACCACCCCCGCGCCCATCCGCACCGCGTCCCGCAGCAGCGCCAGCCCGTCCGCCCCCGCCGCGCCGGTGAGCAGCCGGGGCACCGCGACCGCCGTCAGGTCGGCCAGACCGCGCAGTGAACGCCGGGCCTGCAGTGCCGCCTCCAGCGGCCCGAGCCCGTGCACGTCCCCGATCCGCACGTGCGCGCGCAGCGCCGTCGCCCCGTGTCCGAGCTGGAGCAGCGCGGCCTCGGTGGCGCGCCGCCGCACCTCCTCGGGGGCGTACGAGACGGGGCCCGGGGCGTCGGCGGTGAGCGCCGTGTCGGCGTGGGCGTGGGGCTCGGCGGGGGCCGGCAGGAGCAGATAGCCGGCCAGGTCGACGCGGGCCCCGGGCGCGGGAAGGCTGCCGGCCGTTCCGACGGCCTCGATCCGGCCCCGTACCAGCCGCACGTCCACCGTCCTGCCGTCGGCGAGCCGCGCGTTGGCCAGCAGCAGTGAGCCCGCCTCGGCGGTCGTCGCGGCCCCGTCGTCGGGCGGCTGGGGCTGCTTGCTGTCGGCAGACATCGGGCTCCTCCGGGGCTCGCGACTGGGTCACCAAGATCAAGATCACGCAGCGTGGGGCAGAGCCTAGGGGCGCCCGCAGCCGCCTTCGAGGAGGAGCGCAATAGTCGTACCGATGAGGCCACGAGTGGCGTACGGGGCGCCGGACGGACCCCGCCCGAAGGCCGCCGGGAAACGGATTTGGGTGATGGGCGGAGGACCGTGTAATGTCTTCCTCGCTCGCCCCAATAGCTCAGTCGGCAGAGCGTCTCCATGGTAAGGAGAAGGTCTACGGTTCGATTCCGTATTGGGGCTCTGGTGAGAAGGACCCGCCTTCGGGCGGGACCCCGATCATCAAAGCGGTGTAGCTCAGTCGGTAGAGCAAGCGGCTCATAATCGCTGTGTCACCGGTTCAAGTCCGGTCACCGCTACACACAGTAGCCGATTGTGGGGTCGGTCCTTCGATCGGCTACTCTTCTATGCGTTCATCCGTCCATCCGTCCGTCAAGGAGCACTCACGTGGCTGCCACCGACGTCCGCCCGAAGATCACGCTGGCCTGCGTGGAGTGCAAGGAGCGGAACTACATCACCAAGAAGAACCGGCGTAACAACCCGGACCGTCTTGAGATGAAGAAGCACTGCCCCCGCTGCAACTCGCACACCGCGCACCGCGAGACGCGATAATCCAGGCTCGTTCACGAGGCCGTCCCCACTGGGGGCGGCCTCGTGGCGTTTGACGCAACAGATCCAGCAGGAGGTATCGAGTCCATGGCGCTCGACCAGTCCTTCGTGGGCCGGACCTATCCGCCCACCGCGCCCTACGAGGTCGGCCGGGAAAAGATCCGCGAATTCGCCGAGGCCATCGGCGACGCCAATCCCGCCTACACCGACACCGAGGCCGCCAAGGCGTTCGGTCACCCCGATGTGATCGCCCCGCCCACTTTTGTGTTCGCCATCACGTTCAAGGCCGCCGGACAGGTCATCGAGGACCCCCAGCTGGGCCTCGACTACAGCCGGGTCGTCCACGGCGACCAGAAGTTCGCCTACACCCGTCCCGTACGCGCCGGCGACCGCCTCACCGTCACCTCCACCATCGAGGCGATCAAGTCCCTCGCCGGCAACGACATCCTGGACATCCGCGGCGAGGTCCACGACGCCTCCGGCGAGCACGTCGTCACCGCCTGGACCAAGCTCGTCTCCCGCGCCCCCGAGGAGGCCTGACCATGACCGCGAAGATCGCCTACGACGACGTCGAGGTCGGCACCGAGCTCCCCGCGCGGAGCTTCCCCGTGACCCGCGCCACGCTCGTCCGGTACGCCGGCGCCTCCGGGGACTTCAACCCCATCCACTGGAACGAGAAGTTCGCCGTCGGGGTCGGCCTCCCCGACGTCATCGCCCACGGCATGTTCACCATGGCCGAGGCCATCCGCGTCGTCACCGACTGGGCCGGCGACCCCGCCGCCGTCGTCGAGTACGGCGTCCGCTTCACCAAGCCGGTCGTCGTGCCCAACGACGACACCGGCGCCCTCATCGAGGTCGGCGCCAAGGTCGCCGCCAAGCTCGACGACCGGCGGGTGCGCGTCGACCTCACCGCGACCAGCGCGGGG
>NZ_JAPSIW010000710.1 GCF_031178505.1 Streptomyces sp.
ATCTTCTGCTCCTTGCCCGTGCCCAGGTCCTTCGCGGTCACGTGCATGATGCCGTTGGCGTCGATGTCGAAGGAGACCTCGATCTGCGGGACGCCGCGCGGGGCCGGCGGGAGGCCGGTCAGCTCGAACATGCCGAGCTTCTTGTTGTACGCCGCGATCTCGCGCTCGCCCTGGTAGACCTGGATCTGCACGGACGGCTGGTTGTCCTCGGCCGTCGTGAAGATCTCGGACCGCTTGGTCGGGATCGTGGTGTTGCGCTCGATGAGCTTGGTCATGATGCCGCCCTTGGTCTCGATGCCGAGGGACAGCGGGGTCACGTCGAGGAGCAGGACGTCCTTGACCTCACCCTTGAGGACACCGGCCTGGAGCGAGGCGCCGATGGCGACGACCTCGTCCGGGTTCACACCCTTGTTGGCCTCCTTGCCGCCGGTCAGCTCCTTGACGAGCTCGGCGACGGCCGGCATGCGGGTGGAGCCACCGACGAGGACGACGTGGTCGATCTCGTTGATGGAGATGCCCGCGTCCTTGATGACGTTGTGGAACGGGGTCTTGCAGCGCTCCAGGAGGTCCGCGGTCAGCTGCTGGAACTGGGCGCGCGTGAGCTTCTCGTCCAGGTGCAGCGGGCCCTCGGCGGAGGCGGTGATGTAGGGCAGGTTGATCGAGGTCTCCGTGGAGGAGGACAGCTCGATCTTCGCCTTCTCGGCGGCCTCGCGCAGACGCTGGAGGGCCATCTTGTCCTTGGCCAGGTCCACGCCGTGGCCGTTCTGGAACTGGGTCACCAGGTAGTCGACGACACGCTGGTCCCAGTCGTCACCACCGAGGTGGTTGTCACCGTTGGTGGCCTTCACCTCGACGACGCCGTCGCCGATCTCCAGGAGGGACACGTCGAAGGTGCCGCCACCGAGGTCGAAGACGAGGATCGTCTGGTCGTCCTTGTCGAGGCCGTAGGCCAGGGCGGCGGCGGTCGGCTCGTTGACGATGCGCAGGACGTTGAGGCCCGCGATCTCACCGGCCTCCTTGGTGGCCTGACGCTCGGAGTCGTTGAAGTACGCCGGGACGGTGATGACCGCGTCGACGACCTTCTCGCCCAGGTAGGCCTCGGCGTCGCGCTTGAGCTTCTGCAGGATGAAGGCGCTCATCTGCTGCGGGTTGAAGCTCTTGCCGTCGATGTCGATCTTCCAGTCGGTGCCCATGTGGCGCTTGACCGACCGGATGGTCCTGTCGACGTTGGTGACGGCCTGGCGCTTGGCCACCTCGCCGACGAGCACCTCGCCGTTCTTCGCGAAGGCGACGACGGACGGCGTGGTCCTGGCGCCCTCGGCGTTGGTGATGACGGTGGGCTCGCCGCCTTCCAGAACGCTGACGACGGAGTTAGTCGTGCCCAGGTCGATGCCGACCGCACGTGCCATTTCGATTCCTCCAGCTGACTGACTTGAGTGGAACTGACTCAAGGATGCACGACAGGGTGGCGCGCGTCAACAGACCTGAGTGGGAGTGACTCAACTCTTCGTCGACGCCCCCACTCAAAGGAGCGGGCGGGGCGCGTCATTCCCGGCCCCCGGGGCGCATGGATGAGAGAGTCCGCATGCCCCGCCAGGGGCAAAGCAGGCATATCCCCCGAACATCCCACGAATATCGCACGACGAAGGGGTCCGGCGCATGACGGCCAAGCGCGCACTCGACCTCGTGGGCGGCCTCGCGCTGCTCACCGCCCTCTCCCCGCTCCTCGCCGCCGTCGCCGTCTCCGTCGCCGTCGGCTCGGGGACACCCGGCGGCGGGGTGCTGCGCCGCCGGACCGTGGCCGGCCTGCACGGCCGGCCCTTCACGATGCTGACCTTCCGCACCCGCGGCCCGCTGGCCGCGCTGCCCCTCCTGCTGCACGTCGTACGGGGGCAGATGTCCCTGGTGGGCCCGTGCCCGCTGGCGCCCGGCCACCGCGAGTGCGCCGGCGAGGGGCGCCGGCGGCTCTCCGTACGTCCGGGACTCACCGGCCCGTGGCAGATCAGCGGGCGTTCGGAGCTGCCCTGGGAGGAGCGCGAACTCCTCGACCTCCACTATGTGGACCACCACTGGCTGGGGATGGATCTGGCGATTCTGGCGCGTACGCTTCCAGCAGTCCGCCGACGTCGTACGGCGACCCGCGCGGGAGCCCGCGCGGCAAGGGTTGCCTGAGCGACACAGATCACCGCGAGGCCCGCTACAAGAGCGGCGCCCCGCCCGGTAATCTCAGCACGGACTAGATAAGTTACCGCTTAGTAGGCTCGGCTCAAGTACGTGGGCTGGCCCGCTCGAGGAGCCCGTCATGCAACTCGCCGCGATCATTGTGTCGCTGACGCTGACCGTGGTCGGCGTTGCCCTGCTCGCTCGCGCCATCGGTCAGTTCGTCCGGTACTTCAAGCTCGGCCAGCCCGTCCCGGCCGGCACCCGGACCGACAACCCGTACCAGCGGAGCGTCACCCTGGTCCGGGAGTTCCTGGGCCACACCCGGATGAACCGCTGGGGCATCGTCGGCTTCGCCCACTGGTTCGTCGCGGTCGGCTTCCTGACGCTGCCGCCGACCATCGTGACCGCGTACGGCCAGCTCTTCCAGGCCGACTGGACGCTGCCGGTCATCGGCGGCTTCGTGCCGTACGAGATGTACATCGAGTTCATCGGCTCGATGACCGTCCTCGGCATCGCCACCCTGATGGTCATCCGCCTGCTGAACCTGCCGTCGCGCCCCGGCCGCAAGTCCCGCTTCGCCGGCTCCAAGGCCGGCCAGGCGTACTTCGTCGAGTGGGTCATCCTCACGATCGGCCTGGCGATCTACGTGCTGCGCGGCCTGGAAGGCGCCCTGCACCACGTCGACCACTACGAGGCCGCGTACTTCGCCTCGTACCCGCTGGTCCTGCTCTTCAAGGGCATGTCGGTCGCGACGCTGCAGACGCTCGTCTACCTCTTCGCCATGATCAAGCTGAGCACCACCATGATCTGGATGATCACGGTGTCCCTCAACACCAACATGGGCGTCGCCTGGCACCGCTTCCTCGGCTTCCCGAACATCTGGTTCAAGCGCAACGCCACCGGCGAGACCGCGCTGGGCGCCCTGCAGCCGATGACCTCGGGCGGCAAGCCGATCGACTTCGAGGACCCGGGCGAGGACGACGTCTACGGCGTCTCCCAGGTCGAGCAGTTCTCCTGGAAGGGCCTCCTCGACTTCTCCACCTGCACCGAGTGCGGCCGCTGCCAGTCGCAGTGCCCCGCCTGGAACACCGGCAAGCCCCTCTCGCCGAAGCTCCTCATCATGTCGCTGCGCGACCACGCGCACGCCAAGGCGCCGTACCTCCTCGCGGGCGGCGGCAAGGACATGGAGGGCAACGAGAAGGCCTCCGAGGAGCAGCTGAAGGACGTGCCCGCCGCGGCCCTCGCCGAGGCCGAGCGCCCCCTCATCGGCACCGTCGAGGAGAACGGCGTCATCGACCCGGACGTCCTGTGGTCCTGCACCACCTGCGGCGCCTGCGTCGAGCAGTGCCCGGTCGACATCGAGCACATCGACCACATCGTCGACATGCGCCGCTACCAGGTGATGATCGAGAGCGCGTTCCCGTCCGAGGCGGGCACG
>NZ_JAPSIW010000093.1 GCF_031178505.1 Streptomyces sp.
ACCGGTCCGAGCTGGTTCCCGAGACCGGCGCCCTCTACGGCGTGAACCTCGACTGGGACGACAAGCCGCTGGGCGGCTACGCCGACCGGCTCGGCCACCGGCCCGCCGTGTCCGTGTCCTTCACGGGGTTCCCCTACGACGAGCGCGGGCACGACTACCTGCGGATGGCCGCCGACCAGATCCGGTCCGACGGCCAGATGATGCTGCTGACCCTCGAGCCCGAGGGCGGGCTCGCCGAGGTGACCGACGACGCCGTGCAGGCACTGACGGCCGATCTCGCGTCGATCAACGAGTCCGGGGTGCCGGTCATCGTGCGCTTCGCCCACGAGATGAACGGCTCCTGGTACGCCTGGGGGCAGCAGCCCACCGCCTACGTGGAGGCCTACCGCCGGGTGGCGGCCGCGGTGCACGAGCAGGCCCCCGGCTCGGCGATGATGTGGGCCCCGAACTACGGGGGCGGCTACCCCTTCGCCGGAGGCCAGCACGAGGCCGAGCCCGGCAGCGCCGACTTCGCGGCCCTCGACACCGACGGGGACGGCGCGCTGACCATGGCCGACGACCCGTACGCCCCCTACTACCCGGGGGACGACGCCGTGGACTGGGTGGGCATGTCCCTGTACCACTGGGGTGACCAGCACCCCTGGGGCGAGAACGAGCTGCCCGAACCCGGCAAGTTCGCCGCCCAGCTCACCGGCGCCTACTCCGGCGCCGGCGGCGACGACCGCGCCGTCCCCGACTTCTACGCCGAGTACGGGCAGCGGCGCGGCAAGCCCGTGGCCGTCCCGGAGACCGCCGCCCTGTACAACCCGGCGCAGGGCGGTGCCGACGAGCTGGCGATCAAGCAGGCGTGGTGGGGCCAGGTCTTCGACGAGTCGATTCCCCAGGACTTCCCGCAGCTGAAGATGATCAGCTGGTTCGAGTGGGACAAGCACGAGGTCGAGATCGATGGGCCGGTGGACTGGACGACCACCAACACCGCCGCCGTCCGGGACGCCTTCACCGCGGACCTGCCCGAGTGGCTGCACTGGGGCCCGGAGGAGAGCTGCACCCCGGCCGGTTCCTGACCCCTGCGGTCGGGGCGCGGCAGGAGCACACTGGGTCCATGAGGATGATGCTGCTGACCGCGGGCACCCGCGGCGACGTGGAGCCGTTCGCCGCCCTCGCCCGTTTCGCCGCCGGCCACGGCCACGAGGTCCGCCTGGGCCTCCCCGACTCCTCCGGCGTGGACCTGTCCGGGCTGGACACCGTCAGCCTGGAGGTGGACTTCCACCGGCTGGTCCAGGAGCACGGGATCTCGCCGTGGACGGCCGTGCGGCACTTCCGCACCGAGGTGGGCCCCGGCATGCGCCGGATGCTGGCCGCCGCCGTGCGGGAGACGCTCGCCTTCGCGCCGGACGTGGTGGTCCACCACCCCAAGGTGCTCACGGCGCCGGCGGTGGCGCAGGCCCTCGGCGCCCCGCACGTGGTGGTCGAGGCCGTTCCCGTGCTCACCCCCACCCGGCAGTTCCCGGCGCCCGGCGTGGTGAACCGGGACCTCGGCCGGTTCAACCGCGCCACCTACGCGGTGGCCCGCGGTGCCGAGCGGATGTTCCGCCGGGACATCGACCGGGCCTGCGCCCAGCTGTCCGGCGGCCGGCCGGCCGTCGTTCCCGCTCCGGCGGCCACCCTGCTGCCCATCAGCCCGCAGCTCCTGCCGCGCCCGGACGACTGGCCGGCCTCGGTGCACCTCACCGGGTCCTGGCACGCCGACGCCCCGGTGCCGGAGCCCGATCCCGCTGTGCGCGAGTTCCTCCGGGGCGGGCCCTACCTCGTGGCGACTTTCGGTTCCATGGCCTCCGGGGACCCGCTGGCCCGGGGGAGGGCGGTGGTGGAGAGCGCCCGCGCCCACGGACTGCGCACCCTGCTGCTCACCGGGTGGGGCGGTCTCGCGCTGCCGGACGACCTCCGGCGCGACCTCCAGGGCGACGACGTGCTCGCGGTCCCCTCCCTGCCCCTCGACGCGGTGCTGCCGGGGGCCGCACTGGCCATCCACCACGGTGGGGCCGGGACCGTCCACACCGTGGCCCGCGCCGGCGTCCCGCACGTGGTGGTGCCGTTCCTGGCCGACCAGCCGTTCTGGGGCCGGCAGCTCCACAGCATCGGCCTGGCCGCCGCGCCCATCCCACAGAAGAAGCTGACGGCCGAGCGGCTCACCGCGGCGATCAGCGACGCCCTCAGGTGCCGTCCCGCCGCCGAGCGGGTGGGCCTCAAGGTGCGGAAGGAGCACGGCCTGCAAACCGCGCTGTCCGTGCTCACCTCCTGCTGAGCCTCGGAAGCAGCCCACCCGGTGTAGTTTGCTTTTGAGAATGCACAACTGCCCGGCACCTAGCCCGGTGCACTGAGGGGCGAGGACACGCATGAACGGCGACGAGCGGGCAGAACGCACCGCAGCAGTGGAGCGGTTGCGCGCCATGGCCCGCACTCAGGTGCGGGACGGAGCGGAGGGGGCTCAGGAGCTGGAGCATGCCCTTGCCTTCCTCGGGGAGCTCGACCTCCGGACGCTGCGGGAGATCGAGCGTGAGCTCGCCCGGCCGGACAGCATGATCACCAGGCCGGACACGGGAGCCCACGGGGGTCTCGCGACTTTCCTGGGCGCCCGATACGCCGCGGCGTTCCCCGCGTCCCCATACCACCCGAGCACACCGGTCCCGCAGATCCGGGCCCGCCTGCTGGACACCCTGGTGTTCCGGGAAATCCGGAGATCCCACGGCAGCACGATGTTCGACCGTTCCGTGCGCGGGGTCCAGGGCGCTCTGGGGCTGTCTCCGCGCGACAGTCTCGCGGAGACGGGCTTCCCCGAATACGGGGCGGCGGCCGTGTTCCTGCTGCTCGACGTCGCGGCGTCCTTCGCGACCGTGCAGCTCAGCAAGACGTCCGCCCACATCACCGCGTCCATGGGCTACTCCGGCATGGACGCCTACGCGGACGCCCTCGACGCCTGCCACTTCATGACCGCGGCCTTCGCCAAGCACCTCCTGCGGTCCCCGCCGGATCCCGACAAGCTGGTGACCATGGCGGCGCGCGGCCGGTTGGACGCCTTCGGCATCTCACCCACGGATCTCGACGGTGACCGACTGCGCACCGAACTCTCGAAGCTGAGGGACCGGCTTCCAGCGCTGAGCGGTCCGTACTCCTCCTGGGGACCCGCCGGGGACGCCGTCCGCCGTCAGCCCCCGGACACCGCCGGACGGGAGGACGACGCGCGACAGTCCTTCAGCGTCTCCCGGCGCCCGGGCCGGCCCCGGACTGCCGGCGAGGCCGAGCAGCACCACCTGTCCCGCAAGGACGGGTCCTGGTGGGTGCGCGAGCACCGGGCTCAGCTGGCGACGGTGCTGGCGATTGCCGCGCTCGGCATTTTCTGGTGGTCGGCGCGGGCGTCCGCACTGGAACTCTCGGGCAGGCTCGTCGTGCTCGCGGGCCTGATGGGGGCCATCGCCGGCGCCGCACTGGCCGCTCTCCTCGGCTCCCGGGCGCAGGCCTTCTTCCGGGCGGCCGAGGGGCTCAGCATGTACACGGTGCTGCAGGGGCGGCGCGACGCGAAGTTCCTGGACGCTCTGCGCGCGCTGCGCCCGGACCTGTTCGCAGGTGCCCGGCACGCCGGTTTGCCCCGGCTCGTCACCGTGGTGGTCGAGCGCAACGGCGTGCTGTTCCTGGGCCGTGGCGCGCGTCCTCCTGTGGTCGCGGCGTTCCACTGGTTGCACGTCCCGCAGATCACGGCGCCGGTGGACCCGCCCGCGACGCCCGGTCGGCAGGCGCACCGAGTGGCCTTCGAGATCCGCGGGGACGGGGCCGAGGTGGCGCTCGGTCTTCCGCTCGAGCGGGCGAAGGTGGCCTGGACCCAGCGCAACTACCTCGAGAACAAACCGCTTGAGGCGGTGCTCTCACTCCTGCAGGGCTTGCGGCACACCTGGGCACTGCCCCCGCTCGGCGCACGCAATCATGGTGACAACGCGGACACCTCCGAGCGTCTGCGCCTGCTGAGCGGCGCCGACGAGCTGGTCGGCACCCGTTGGGAACAGGAGGCCCTCGATTGGGAGTTCGGCCCCCGCCCGCCGCTGGAGCTCGCCGGTGCCGCCGCGGCACGCCGGGAACAGGCCGTGCTGGCAATGGTCGTCGTGCTCATGGCACTCGGGTGCGTCCTCGTCCCGCCGGTGCTGTCCTGGCTCGTCAACTGATCTCGGAAGCTCAGCGGCCGAAGGGCCCAGCCACCTCCGACTGAGGTTTGTCCTGTCACTGCACGAGAGATCAAACCGGTGCTTCGGTGCACTGTATTTCTCAAAAATTCCGGTCTGGGCTTTTCGAACTGAGATCCGTGAATTCCGCAATGGCCGATTGACGTGCCACAACACCGGGAGAGTCGATTGCTCGGTTAGTCTCTCTCCCGTACAGGACCCCTGAATGGGGGACATTCACACCCCCGGGCGTCAGCCGAAGCGCCCACGGACCGGAGGAGCGCCTTCGTGGAGCCCATGCTCGGAACAGCACCTCTTTGGTCGGTGCTCACCGCCGGTCTCATCGGCGCTGTCGTGGGATGGTTCCTGCCCCGAGTGGTCCTCCGCTACAGCCCTGTCACGGACGAGCCCGCCTTTGCCCCCTCCCGTCCACTGCTGGTGGTTGCGACGGCCGCGCTCTTCGTTCTCGTGGCATCGTTCTTCGGGCTCAGCTGGCAGCTACCGGCGTATCTTTTCTTCGCGGCGATCGCGGTGGTCCTCACGGTGATCGACCTGCGCCACCATCTCTTGCCCAACGCTGTGGTCCTGCCGGCGCTGGGCATCGGCTTCGTGCTGCTGGCGCTCGCCGCCACAGGGGAGAGCGCCTGGGGCGCACTGCTGCGTGCCGTCCTGGGCGCCCTAGCGCTCTTCGTCCTCTACCTCGTGCTGGCACTCATCTCGCCGGCCGGGCTCGGCATGGGGGACGTCAAGCTCGCCGCTGTGCTGGGCCTGTTCCTCGGTTTCCAGGGGTGGGGGACCCTGTTCGTTGGAGCGGTGCTGGCGTCCGTGGCCGGCATGGTGGTGGGGCTCGTCGTCCTGGCATCCCGCCGCGGTGGACTGCGCAACGACGTGCCGTTCGGTCCGTCGATGCTCGCCGGCGCCCTGGTGGCGGTCATCTGGGGAGAGCTTCTGGCGCGGGAGTACCTGCTGCCCGGGCTGTACTGACGCCATTTGGGGGACAAGCGCGCCGCTGCGCGGGTACATGCAGATCGATGTATGCGGCCACTAGGCATTACGTCCGTTTTTGACGTCCCCTAAAGTGCATGCATCTGAATGCTTGTGTGTTTGCGATCGCGACAGCTATCTTTTCTACAGGTCGGTAGGCAAGCGGCAGACAGATCCCGCAAGACACGAATGCCAAGGGCTCGTTCTCCGACTCAACCCCCTTTTTCATCTCTCACTGTGAGGATTCATCATGCTGCCCATTCTCGTCACCCTGCAGTACGTCGCCGACGCCAAGAACTCCATCGCGGACCGCCTGACCCGCGAGGAGAAGGGCGCCACCGCCGTCGAGTACGGCCTGATCGTCGGTCTGCTGGCCGTCGCAATTGTCGCCACGCTGGCTCTGATGGGGCCTCAGCTCAACACCCTGTTCACCACGGTGCTGACCGAGTTGACCGAGGCCAACGCCTAATCAGCGAGGGCGTTGCATGAAGCGCCGCGGCGTCCCGCACCTGGGGCCCGCGGCGCTTTTCGCTCCAGAGACGTCTGACTTCCGGTCGTACCGTCCATCACCTTTCTCTACAAAGGACTCCTCATGAACCTGTGGCGCTCTGAGCGCGGAGCCGCGGCCGTCGAGTTCGCCCTGGTGTTGCCTCTGTTGCTACTTATCGTCCTCGGCACCATCGAGTTCGGCCGGGCGTACAACGCCCAGATCAGCCTCACCCACGCTGCCCGGGAGTCCGCCCGCACCATGGCGATCACCAGCAACTGGGTGGAGGCCGTCAGCACCGGACGTTCCGCCGCTCCTTCCCTGAACTCGACCGCCATGACGTTCACCCCCTCGTCCACGACGTGCACGGCCAACTCCACGGTCAACGTCACTGTGACGTATCCGTTGCAGACCGTCACCGGGATCGCGGACAACATGACCCTCACTGGAAAGGCGGCCATGCGATGCGGCGGCTGATCGATCACCTTTGGAGCGCCCGGGCTGTCCACCGGGCCAATGGCGAGCGCGGCGCTGTGGCCATCGTCACCGCTCTGAGCCTGGTGGTCCTACTCGGCTTCGCCGCCATCGCCATCGACGTCGGCATGCTGTACGAGGAGCGCGCCCAGCTCCAGAGCGGGGCCGATGCCGCAGCCATGGCGGTGGCCCAGGACTGCGCCGCCGGCACGAACTGCTTGAACACCGCTTCGGTCCTGCCGGCCGCTCAGCAGATGGCCGACACGAACTCGCGGGACAACCGCTCCGCGGCGGCGATTCTGGAACTCAACAAGGGTCAGCGCAAGGTCCGGGTCCAGACGTCGACGGTGGACGGTCAGGGCGGAGCCGGTTCTCTGGCCCTGTCCTTCGCGCCCGTCCTGGGGATCGACGACGCCACCGTCGGCGCCACGGCGACCGCCGTCTGGGGGTCACCGGAGGCCGGCATCGCTGCCTTTCCGATCGCCTTCGCGGCATGCGAGTTCGACCTCAGCGGAGCACCGCAGGTGCTGGTGCTCGGCGGCAAGGGTCCGAGCCGCTGTCCCGAGAGCAAGAACACCGGCCACAACACCGATCTGCCCGGCGGCTTCGGCTGGATCGGCGACGACCCCAAGGATGCTTGCGGGGTCCCCGTGGCAGTCGGCAAGAACATCAAGAGCTCGACCGGAAGCAGTCTGCCGCAAGGCTGCACCGACAGTTTGACGGAGTCGGCGCTCAAGAATCAGATCCTGCTCATCCCCGTCTACGACTCCGTCAGCGGGCCCGGGGACAAAGGGACCTACCACATCTCCGGTTGGGCGGCCTTCCGCATCGAGGGCTACACGTTCACCGGAGGCGTGGCATGGAATCCCACCAAGGTGACGGGGGCCTGCGGCAAGAACTGCGACGGCGTCTACGGTCGCTTCGTCCGCTTCGTGTCCGTGGATCCCGGCTTCGACCTGGGACCACCCACCTCCTACGGCGCCACCGTTGTGAAACTGAGCGACTGATGGAGCGTCGTGACATCGGCTCGCACCGGGCGACCCATCACATGACCGCATCCACCTCGTGGACGCGATGTCACTGTACCGTCCACCCGCGGCTCGTTCACTCCTGATCGCCATCCACTCGAGAACCTGGAAGTACTCCCGTGAAGATCCGCATCATTGCCGGGGCGGTGATGGCCGTCCTGGCCCTCGCCGGGCTCGCCATCATCAGTACCTACGTCGGCACCGCAGACGCCCGCGCCCTGGACGACCAGGAGCCCCGGGAGGTCTACCTCGTGACCGCACCGATCCCGCAAGGCACGCCCGTGCAGGAATTCGACGAGCTCATCGCATTGCACACCGTCCCCGCGGCGGTCGTGCCCGAGGGTGCACTGGACACCCTCGACGGCCAGGACGGGAAGGTCGCCGGCGTCGACCTGCAACCCGGCGAGCAGCTGCTCGACTCCCGGCTGGTCGACCCCGAGGCACTGGAAGAGCCCGGCACGGTGCCGGTCCCGAAGGGACTGCAAGAGGTGACGATCCAGCTCGATGCCCCGCGAGTGGTCGGCGGCCAGCTCTCGGCCGGTGACACCGTCGGCGTCTTCGTCTCCTTCGAGGGCGAGGAGCAACGGGAGGCCAAGACGGCCCAGGACCTCCACAAGATCCTGGTGACCTCCGTCCAGGGCGCTCCCACAGCACCCGCACCGACCGACGGCACGGAAGGCAGCCCGGAAAGCGACGCCCCCGCAGTGCCCGAGAGCTCCATGCTCGTCACCCTGGCCGTGAACGCCGACACCGCGGAGAAGGTCGTCTACGCCTCCGAGTTCGGCCGTGTCTGGCTGTCCCTCGAATCCGAGGACGCCGAGGAGAACGACAACGGCGCCACGAGAGGTGATTTCGAATGAGCCGTCTGTTGCTGGTCACAGGTGACCCCGAGTACGACGCCCGATTCCGCAAGGCCGTCGAGGGCCGGTTGCCAGGAGAGATCCAGACGGTCTTCAGTACCTCGCTGCCGGCCACCCCCGACGAGCTGCTGGGTCGTTCCGTCGGCGAGCTGCCCACCGTGATCGTGCTCGGCCCCGGTGTGGACCTGCACGTTGCGCTCCGGCTGGGTGGTATCTTCGACATCCAGCGTCCTGAGGTCTCGCTGATACTGGTCGTCCCGGCCGACATGTCCCTGGCGGTCGCCGCCCTGCGTGCCGGCTTCCGCGACGTGCTCGACCAGGACGCGGACGCCGACGAGATGCTGGGAACGCTCTCCAGGGTGCTCGACACGGCGGCTTCGAGGCGCCGAACGCTGCCGCAGGGAGGTTCCTTCGGGGCCGGACCTCACGAGGTGGTCGCTCCCCACCGGGACGACAGCCGCGTCATCGTCGTCACCTCCCCCAAGGGCGGGGTCGGCAAGACCACCGTCGCCACGAATCTCGCGGTGGGACTGGGTGCGCTCGCCCCGATGAACACGGTGATCGTGGACCTCGACGTGCAGTTCGGCGACGTCGCGGCCGCCCTGCGCCTGGCACCCGAGCACTCGCTGACCGACGCGGTCACCGGCCCGGCTGTCGATGACGCCCTGGTGCTCAAGACCTTCCTCACCGTCCATCCGGCCTCGATCTACGCGCTGTGCACCCCGGCGAACCCCGCGGAGGGTGACCTCGTGGGCGCCGCCCAGATCACCCACCTCATCGATCAGCTGTCGAGCCAGTTCCAGTACGTCGTCATCGACACCGCGCCAGGAATGGGCGAGCACGCGCTCGCGGCCCTGGAGGCGGCCACCGACGTCATCTTCGTCACCGGGATGGACGTGCCCGGTGTCCGAGGCCTGCGGAAGGAGATGGACCTGCTCGGTGAGATGGCGCTGGTGCCGGAGAACGTCTCGGTGCTCGTCAACGCCGCCGACCGCAACACCGGGCTCTCGGTCCGTGACATCGAGGCCACCATCCGGACAACCGTGGATCACATGGTGCCCCGTTCCCGCATGGCGGCCTATGCCACCAACCGCGGCGTGCCCTTGATTCTGCACGCACCGCGCGACAAGGCGGCACGACAGTTGAAGTCCTTGGTTGACACCTTCTCCCCCAACCACCCCACCGCCAAGCGGGGCATGCACCGGAAGGCCATGGTCTAATCATGAAGCTCGCAGAACGTCTTGCCGCAGCCCGCGGCGAGACACTCCCCCCGCAATCCGAGCACGTCGCCGATGCCGTACCGACGGCGCCCCACGTCGTCGACGCGGCGCCGACGGTCGATGCCGCCTTCGACAGGGCCATGACACTGGCGTTCACGGACCCGGTCGGGGCCGCGACTGACGGAGAGGACGCTCCCGGGGTCGAGGAGGAACCGGTCTTCACCGCACCATCCCCGCGGACCGTGGCCGAGCCCGGTCCTCGGAACCCCGCGGGGAAGATCGACGCCCTCGCCGGCCTCAAGCAACGGGTCAAGCAGGAACTTTTGGACCGTATCGGCTCCCGCCAGTCCGACTCGAGCCTCAGCGACGTCCAGCTCAAGGACTTCGCCACCAAGGAGCTCACCCGCATCGTCGCCGAGGAGAAGGTGCCGATGTCTTCGGAGGAGCGCACGCGCCTGATCCGCTCCGTCAGCGACGACGTCCTCGGCTACGGCCCGCTCCAGGAGCTGCTCGACGACGAGAGCGTCACCGAGATCATGGTCAACGGACCCGACCAGATCTTCGTGGAGCAGAAGGGAAAGGTCACCCTCGCGGAGTCGACCTTCGCCACGGAGCAGGACCTGCGCAACGTCATCGAGAAGATCGTCACCCAGGTCGGCCGCCGCATCGACGAGTCCTCACCGCTCGTCGATGCACGCCTGCCGGACGGGTCCCGCGTCAACGCGGTGATCCCGCCACTGGCGGTCAACGGCTCCTCGCTGACCATCCGGAAGTTCGCCAAGGATCCGCTGACCATCGAGGACCTCATCCGGTTCGGCTCCGTCACCCCGCAGATGGCCGAGCTGCTGCGCGGGTGCGTGGAGGCGCACCTCAACATCCTCGTGGCCGGAGGCACGGGCACGGGCAAGACCACGATGCTCAACGTCATGTCCTCGTTCATTCCGCAGGGTGAACGCATCGTGACCATCGAGGACGCCGTGGAACTGCAGCTGCAGCAGGAGCACGTGGTGCGCCTCGAGTCCCGCCCCGCCAACATCGAGGGCAAGGGCGAGATCTCCATCCGCGACCTGCTGAAGAATTCCCTGCGCATGCGCCCGGATCGCATCGTGGTGGGGGAGTGCCGCGGCGGCGAGGCCCTCGACATGCTGCAGGCCATGAACACCGGCCACGACGGGTCGCTGTCGACCATTCACGCCAACTCCCCGCGGGACGTGATCTCCCGCCTGGAGACCCTGGTCATGATGGCCGGCATGGAGCTGCCCCAGAAGGCGGTGCGTGAACAGATCTCCTCCGCGATCCACCTCGTCGTGCAGCTGTCCCGGCTTCGGGACGGCACCCGCCGGGTCACCCACATCACTGAGATCCAAGGTATGGAAGGGGACACCGTGACCCTTCAGGACGCCTTCGTCTTCGACTGGGACGCCGGCGTGGACCCGCGCACCGGCCGATTCCGGGGCACCACCCGGTCCACCGGGGTGCGCCCGCGGTTCATCGACAAGTTCGAGGACTACGGCATCAAAATCCATCCGTCCGTCTTCGACCCGGGGAAGCGCTGATGTCGCCGCTCGCGCTCGGATTCGGTCTGCTCGTCCTGGCCGGCCTGATCGCTCTGTTCCTGGTCTTCCGCTCCCGCACTCCACGCCTGCCGATGGACCGGCGTCGACCGCCTCGCACGACGAGGGAGCAGCACTCATCACAGCTGTCCCGGCTGACCGGGGTGACGACCGAGGCGGTAGCCGAGTTCCTCGAGCGACGCGGATGGACCCGGAAAGTGGCAGAGACCCTGGAGAACGCCGGCGTCAAATCCTCACCCGCGGACTTCCTCGTGCTCGTGGCGGTCGGCGCGGTCGTCGCCGCGGCCGTGGGCACTCTGGCCGGTGGCCTCCCGCTGGGACTGCTCTTCCTCGTCGTGGCTCCTCTGGTGGCGAAACTCGGCGTCGGGCTGCTCATGACCCGGCGGAAGCGCATCTTCGCCGAACAGCTGGACAACACCCTGCAACTGTTCTCGGGCTCTCTGCGCGCCGGGCACTCCCTGCTCCGGGCGGTCGATGCCGTCGCCCGCGAGTCCCCTGCCCCGACGTCCGAGGAACTGGCCCGAGTGGTCAACGAGACCCGCCTGGGCATGGAGCTCGACGAATCCCTGGGGCAGGCCGCGCAGCGGATGGAGTCGGACGACTTCTCCTGGGTGGCCCAGGCCATCGGCATCCACCGAGAGGTGGGTGGCGATCTGGCCGAGGTGCTGGACCGTGTGGCCGGCACCATCCGGGAGCGCAACCAAATCAAGCGGCAGGTCAAGACGCTGTCCGCCGAGGGCAAGATGTCCGCCTACATCCTCATGGCGCTGCCCGTGCTCATCGCCGCCGTCCTCTCCCTCATCGCCCCCGAGTACATCTCCCAGTTCCTCACCAGTGGCGTCCTCGGCTACGCCATGATCGTCATCGCCTTCCTGATGTTCGCCATCGGCGGCTTCTGGATGTCACGGGTCGTCAAGATCCGCTTCTAAGTTCCGTCCTCCCCACTCCCCGAAGGAACGCCCATGTCCTCGCTACCACCGAGTCTCGCTCTGCTCTGCCTGACGGGTGCTGCGGCCCTGGCCGTCTGGCTGGTTCTCGGCACCCGCTGGGGCACGGACCGTCAAGTGCGCCAGAACCTGCGGGCCGGCTTCGCGGCCACCGCCGCCGAGAAGATCCGCAACGCCCCCGACTTCGGATGGGCGCGGCGGTTCACCACAGCCGGAGGTCGGGCGCGCCTCGAGCGGCTGTACTCGAAGGCCGGCCGCCCGGTCGAATGGCCGATCGCCCGCCTCATGGCCTTCAAGGTCTACGCGCTCGCCGCCTCTCTCCTGCTCGGCATGCTGCTGCTTCTCCTGAGCGGCTCGAACGGCATGATGGTCCTGGTGGTGGCCGTCATGGTGCCACTGTCCTACTTCGTCCCTGATCTGCTGCTGTACTCCCGTGGCACCGAGCGGCAGAAGGCCATCGGTCTCGAACTGGCCGACACCCTCGACCAGATGATGATCGCGGTGGAGGCCGGCCTGGGTTTTGAGTCCGCCATGGCCCGAGCCGGCCACGGGGGCAAGGGACCGCTGGCCGAGGAACTGGTGCGCACCCTGCAGGAGATGCGCGTGGGCATTCCTCGTCGCGACGCATACCTGGCGCTCGAGCAGCGCACGGACGTGCCGGACCTGCGCTCCTTCACCCGGTCGGTGATCCAGGCGGACGCCTACGGCATATCCATCTCCACGGTACTGCGCACCCAGGCCGACGAGATGCGGATCAAGCGCCGACAGAGGGCGGAGGAAGCCGCTCAGAAGATCCCCACGAAGATTCTGCTCCCGCTCATGCTGTTCGTGCTCCCCGTCCTGTTCCTCACCGTGCTGGGGCCGACGGTGCTCAACGTCCTGAGCATGTAAGTCGATGAAGTCGGACCAGCCCCCTCCTAGCGACGGCTCCGGGCGACCTCCTCGTCGCACCGCCTTGGCAACAGGCCTCGCTGTCGTCTCTCTCTCGGCCACAGGACTCCTGACCCTGCCTTGGCTGACCGGCGCCTCGGCAGCCGGTTTCGGCGGGGACGTCCAGCACCCCAATCCCACGTCGGTGAGCGCTCCCGCCCCGGTGAACACCTCCTCGCTCACCGCGGCAGTAGCCCGAGACGCAGGTGATCCGGGGGCGCACCGCGCCGTCCGGGGACCGGAGACCTGCGGGGACCTGTCCGTCCGGGCCCGGGTGTGCTCGCCCTCGATCGGCATCGACGCGGCGCTCGATACCATGGGCACGGACGACGCCGGGAACATGGCGGTGCCCACTCACGAGAACCGTGCGGCGATCGGCTGGTACTCGGCCTCCGCCCCGATCGGCGGTGAGCAGGGCAACACGGTGCTGGCCGGCCACGTGGACTACCCGTACGACGCTCCCGCGCTGGCCACGCTCTACACGGCGCAGCCCGGGCAAAAGCTCTGGGTCTCCAATCGGATTGGGGGAGTGTTCTCCTACACCGTGACCACGGTGCGGGAGCCGACGCCGAGGGATGCGCCGCCGCGGGACATCTTCGAGCTGACCGGAGACCCGGGGCTGTCCCTGGTCACCTGCTCGGGCGACTACGTCCAGCCGGACGGCGCGCCGTCCTGGTCGTACACGAACAACCTCATCGTCGACCTGGCCCTCGATCCCGAGACGGCCCCCGTCCCGTGACGCAGTCGGGTTGCCCGTCCCCTCTTGTGCGCACACCCGGCGTCGCACAGTGACTTCCCCGGACAGCGCCCCCTCCATGCAATTACATTAGTAAAGATCGGTCGGCCCCCACCGGCCTGCCGATCCTCACACGATCCCCAGGAGTTCCCATGCCCTCCCCCCTCCCCGCCCGCCGCGCGCAGCTCCTCGCGGTGGCGGCTCTCGCCGGCACCACCGCGGTAACCGGGACGCTGGTCGCTGCGGCGCCGGCCGTCGCCGTGCCCGTGGCGATCGCGGAGTACCTCGTCGAGGTCCCGGAGGAGAGCCCGAGCACCGGCGCGGAGTCGTTCTTCACGCCGGTGACGCTGAGCAACACCCACACCGCCTACGGCATCCACGAGGACCAGCCCCTGGCCCCCGTCGGAGAGGTGGTGCTGGACGACGAGGGCTACGCCGTCGCCGAGCCCTTCAACGACCCGGCGACCGGATGGGAGAACGTGGTGGGCGAGAAGGTCGGCGACAGCCCGGTCTACTGGGAGCCGGAAAACGCCGCCCTCGCCGGATACATCCTGTCGGTCTTCGGTCCCACCGAGGAACCGGACGAGGCCCTGGCGGTGCAGTGGGCCGTGCGGTCCCTGTCGACCGCGGATCTGCCGCAGCCGGCCGGCATCG
>NZ_JAPSIW010000094.1 GCF_031178505.1 Streptomyces sp.
ACGAGGCCTCCATGCTGGACCTCCTCCTCGCCAACAAGCTGGTCAAGGCGGTGGCACCGGGTGCCCACCTGCTGCTCGTGGGCGACGTGGACCAGCTGCCGTCGGTCGGCGCGGGGGAGGTGCTCGGCGACCTTCTCGCCCCGGACAGCCCCGTGCCCGCCGTCCGGCTGACCCGGATCTTCCGGCAGGCCCAGCAGTCCGGGGTGGTGACCAACGCGCACCGGATCAACTCGGGGCTCCCGCCGGTCACCGACGGCCTGCCGGACTTCTTCCTCTTCGTGGAGGAGGAGACGGAGGACGCCGCCCGGGTCGCCGTGGAGGTGGCGGCCCGGCGCATTCCGGCCAAGTTCGGCCTCGACCCGCGCCGGGACGTGCAGGTCCTGGCCCCCATGCACCGCGGCCCGGCGGGCGCCGGAGCCCTCAACGGTCTCCTCCAGCAGGCCATCACCCCGGGCCGGCCGGACCTGCCGGAGAAGCGGCTCGGCGGCCGGGTCTTCCGCGTAGGTGACAAAGTCACCCAGATCAGGAACAACTATGACAAGGGGGCCAACGGAGTCTTCAACGGCACGGTCGGCGTGGTGACCTCCCTGGACCCCGTCGAGCAGCGGCTCACCGTGCGGACGGACGAGGACGAGGAGGTGCCGTACGACTTCGACGAGCTGGACGAACTCGCCCACGCGTACGCGGTCACCATCCACCGCTCGCAGGGCAGCGAGTATCCGGCCGTGGTGATCCCGGTCACCATGAGCGCCTGGATGATGCTCCAGCGGAACCTGCTCTACACGGCCGTGACCCGGGCCCGGAAGCTGGTCGTCCTGGTCGGGTCCCGCCGGGCCGTCGCCCAGGCGGTCCGCACGGTCTCGGCGGGCCGGCGCTTTACCGCACTCGCCCACCGGCTCACAGGGGGCACCCTCGTGTGAAAGATCACGGGGGACTTCCGGAACCGGGGCGAAGGGGGCAGGATGAGCAGGTTGGCGGCACTGAGTGCCGCCAATTGGCCCAATGGTCGACCCCGAGTGCACTCTCCTGAGCCAAATGGGGGATGGTAGAGACAGTCAGGGCACCTCGAAGAAGAGGCACTACGTCGGTGAGGGATGACGTGAGCGACAACTCTGTAGTACTGCGGTACGCGGACGGTGAATACACCTACCCGGTGGTCGAGAGCACCGTCGGCGACAAGGGCTTCGACATCGGTAAACTCCGAGCCCAGACCGGTCTGGTCACCCTGGACAGCGGATACGGCAACACCGCCGCCTATAAATCCGCGATCACCTACCTCGACGGTGAGCAGGGCATTCTGCGGTACCGCGGCTACCCCATCGAGCAGCTGGCCGAGCGCTCCACCTTCCTTGAGGTGGCGTACCTGCTGATCAACGGTGAGCTGCCGAAGGTCGACGAGCTCGCGACCTTCAAGAACGAGATCACCCAGCACACGCTGGTCCACGAGGACGTCAAGAACTTCTTCCGCGGCTTCCCGCGCGACGCCCACCCGATGGCGATGCTGTCCTCGGTGGTCTCGGCGCTGTCCACCTTCTACCAGGACAGCCACAACCCGTTCGACGAGAAGCAGCGTCACCTCTCCACGATCCGGCTGCTGGCCAAGCTGCCGACCATCGCGGCGTACGCGTACAAGAAGTCGATCGGCCATCCGTTCGTCTACCCGCGCAACGACCTCGGCTACGTCGAGAACTTCCTGCGCATGACGTTCTCCGTCCCGGCGCAGGAGTACGAGCTCGACCCGGTCGTCGTGTCGGCCCTCGACAAGCTCCTCATCCTGCACGCGGACCACGAGCAGAACTGTTCGACCTCCACCGTCCGCCTGGTCGGCTCCTCGCAGGCGAACATGTTCGCCTCGATCTCCGCCGGCATCTCCGCCCTCTGGGGCCCGCTGCACGGCGGCGCCAACCAGTCGGTCCTGGAGATGCTGGAGGGCATCCAGGCCAACGGCGGCGACGTCGACTCCTTCATCAACAAGGTGAAGAACAAGGAGGACGGCGTCCGCCTGATGGGCTTCGGCCACCGGGTGTACAAGTCCTTCGACCCCCGCGCCAAGATCATCAAGGCGGCGGCGCACGACGTCCTCTCGGCCCTCGGCAAGTCCGACGAGCTGCTGGACATCGCGCTGAAGCTGGAGGAGCACGCGCTCTCCGACGACTACTTCGTCTCGCGCAACCTCTACCCGAACGTGGACTTCTACACGGGTCTGATCTACCGCGCGATGGGCTTCCCGACCGAGATGTTCACGGTCCTCTTCGCCCTCGGCCGCCTCCCGGGCTGGATCGCCCAGTGGCACGAGATGATCAAGGAGCCGGGTTCCCGCATCGGCCGCCCGCGCCAGATCTACACCGGCGAGGTCCTGCGCGACTTCGTCCCGGTCGAGGCCCGCTGACCGTCGCGTCGCGCCTGCGGCGAGTGAGCCGAAGGGGCGCGACGGTGTCGAGGAGGCGAACGCGCGGAGGCCCGACGAAGGAGGGCCGAGCACGATCGTCGCCTCGACACCGGCTCGAGCGCCCCGGAGGCGAACCGAGCCCCCGGAAACAAGGAAAAGCGCCCCGCCACCGATCCCCCCACGGGTCGGCGAGCGGGGCGCTTCCCATATCCCCGGTGCGGATTCCCCCCACGGGATCCGGGCCGGGCGTCTGCCGGGTTCAGCAGAGGCTGCGGGGCCGCGCGGTATGCCGGGGTACGTACGGGAGGGCCGCTCAAAGCTCCCCGTGCACGTGCCCCGGCCAACGCTTGCCCGGGACGTCCCCCAAGACATCCCGTGAACGTCCCCCAAGACGTTCTTGGCATCGCCCACTTAGACCCACGAAGGGCCCGGATGGTTACCCCCAAATATCTGTGATCTAGGTCTCGTTGTGAAGGTCCTGTGCGTCACGTGGAGGTCAATTCACGTGAAGTGCCGCAGCCGGAGACTGTGCGTGACGACGAAGACGGACGAAAGGGCCATCGCCAGGCCGGCGATCATCGGGTTCAGCAGCCCGGCCGCCGCGAGCGGCAGCGCCGCCACGTTGTAGCCGAAGGCCCAGCCCAGGTTGCCCTTGATCGTCGCCAGGGTCCGCCGGGAGAGCCGGATCGCGTCCGCCGCCACCCGCAGATCACCCCGGACCAGGGTCAGGTCGCTCGCCTCGACGGCCGCGTCCGTCCCCGTCCCCATCGCGAGGCCCAGATCGGCGGTGGCCAGCGCGGCGGCGTCGTTCACCCCGTCGCCGACCATGGCGACCGTCCGGCCCTCCGCCTGGAGCCGCCGGATCACTCCGGCCTTCTCCTCCGGCAGCACCTCCGCGATCACCTCGTCGATGCCGACCTCCGCCGCCACGGCCTCCGCCGCCGCCCGGTGGTCCCCGGTGAGCAGCACCGGCCGCAGCCCGAGCGCGCGCAGCCGGGCGACCGCCTCCGCGCTGGTCTCCTTGACCGTGTCCGCGACGGTCAGGGTGCCGCGAGCCCGCCCGTCCCAGGCCACGTGCACCACCCCGGGCCCGGCCGTCCCCGGCACCTCGATCTCCTCGGCGGCGAGCAGGGCCGCCCGCCCGACGACCACCAGATGCCCGTCGACCGAACCGCGCACCCCGAGCCCGGGCACGTTCTCGAAGGTCTTCGGTACGGGCAGCTCGCCCAGCCGCGCGAGGGCGCCGGCCGCGACGGCGCGGGCCACCGGGTGCTCGGAGGCGTGCTCCAGGGCGCCCGCGAGCCGCAGCAGCTCGGCCTCGTCCGTGCCGTCGGTGCCGTACCGGCCCCCGTGCACGCGCACCCCGGTCAGCTCCATGCGCCCCGTGGTGACCGTGCCGGTCTTGTCCAGGACGACCGTGTCGACGCGGCGCGTGGACTCCAGGACCTCGGGGCCCTTGATGAGGATGCCGAGCTGCGCGCCCCGCCCGGTGCCGACGAGGAGCGCGGTGGGGGTGGCGAGGCCGAGCGCGCACGGGCAGGCGATGATCAGGACGGCGACGGCGGCGGTGAACGCGGCCGCCGCGCCCCGGCCGGCGCCGAGCCAGAAGCCCAGGGTGCCGAGCGCGAGGAGCAGCACCGCCGGTACGAAGACGGCGGAGATCCGGTCGGCGAGCCGCTGGACCCGCGCCTTGCCGCTCTGTGCCTCCTCCACCAGCTGGGCCATCCGGGCGAGCCGGGTGTCGTCGCCGACCCGGGTGGCCTCGACCACCAGGCGGCCGGAGACGTTCAGACAGCCGCCGGTCACCGGGTCCCCGGCGGCCACGTCCACGGGCAGCGACTCGCCGGTGAGCAGGGAGGCGTCGACGGCGGAGGCGCCCTCGGTGACGGTGCCGTCGGTGGCGACCTTCTCCCCGGGCCGTACGACGAAGAGGTCGCCGGTCCGCAGGGCGGTGACCGGTACGCGGACCTCCGTGCCGTCCCGCAGGACGGCCACGTCCTTGGCGCCGAGGTCCATCAGGGCCCGCAGCGCGGCGCCCGCCTTCCGCTTGGCGCGGGCCTCCAGCCAGCGGCCGAGGAGGAGGAAGGTGACGACCCCGGCCGCGACCTCCAGGTAGATCGCGGAGGCCGCGTCGGCCCGGTCCGCCGTGAGGTCGAAGCCGTGCCGCATGCCGGTCATGCCCGCGTCGCCCAGGAAGAGCGCCCAGAGCGACCAGCCGAAGGCGGCCAGCGTGCCGAGCGAGACGAGGGTGTCCATGGTGGCGGCGCCGTGCCGGAGGTTGGCCCAGGTGGCCCGGTGGAAGGGCAGCCCGCCCCACACGACCACCGGCGCGGCGAGCGTGAGCGAGAGCCACTGCCAGTGGTCGAACTGGAGGGCGGGGACCATCGCGAGGAGGACCACCGGGGCCGTGAGGACGGCGGAGACGGTCAGCCGTCGCCGCAGCGTGACCAGCTCCGGGTCCGCCCCGCCACCGGGGGCGTCCGCGTCCCCGGCGGGAGCGGAGGCGGGTTCGGGCTCCGGAGGCGGGGGCTCCTCGGCGGTGTAGCCGGTCCTCACGACGGTGGCGATCAGCGCGTCGACCCCGACCTCCGGCGCGTGTTCGACGCGCGCCTTCTCCGTGGCGTAGTTGACGGTGGCGGTCACGCCGTCCATCCGGTTGAGCTTCTTCTCGACGCGGGCCGCGCAGGACGCGCAGGTCATCCCGCCGATCCGCAGCTCGGTGACGGTGGTGCTGGGCATGTGCGGTTCCAAAAGGGGAGCAGGGCCGTACCAGGCAACGGTACGGCCCTGCGGTGCGCGGAGCGGCGTCAGACCAGCTCGTAGCCCGCCTCGTCCACGGCGGCGGCCACGGCCTCGCGGTCGAGCGGCGCGGCGGAGACGACGGTGACCTCGCCGGTCCTGGCGACGGCCGTGACGGAGGAGACGCCCGGCAGCGCGGAGATCTCGCCGGCGACGGCCCCTTCGCAGTGGCCGCAGGTCATGCCCTTGACCTGGTACACGGTGGTGAGTTCGGTCTTCGTCTCTGCGGACATGGGGCTCTCCTCCTGAGGCTCACGTGCGTACGGAACACAGATTATACCCCTAGGGGGTATTGCGCCACCGGGTCCGGGCCCGCGCCGCGCCGACGGGCGCGGGCGGAGGCGCCCGTCCAGTGTCATGCGGCGGCGGGGCGACAGGCCGACGCCGGGCCCCGGAGTGTTCCGGGACCCGGCGTCGGGTCGGGGAGGGCGGCCGGCCGCCGCGGGATCAGCCGCGCCGGTCCCGGTTGCCGGGCCGGCTGGCCACCCAGGCGCGGATGGTGTCCGCGTACCAGTAGGGCTTGCCCGACTCCACCTGGTCGGGCGGCGGCAGCAGTCCGTGCTTCCGGTACGAGCGGACCGTGTCCGTCTGCACCCGGATGTGGGCCGCGATGTCCTTGTACGACCAGAGCCTTCTGTCCGTCATGCCTGGCACCTCCCTGCTCGCCGCGCAGCGTGGCGGGGGTGCCGTTCGGGAGCGCTGCGGGCGGGCGTAGACGATCACTGAGCCTGTGCCCGTTGAACGACCCCTCCCGACAGGAGGAGAACGGCTGTCGAACTCCTGTGACGTAAAACCCGCGTAACCAGGACATGTGTGACAGCGGGGCGACGCGCGTGACACAAGTGACGCACGCGCCCCACGGCGTGTCCGCGTGCGCGGCGGCCCGCCGGGCGGCTCAGTACCCGCAGGAGCGCAGGAAGCGGCGGGTGCGCAGGGCGATCGGGTACGGCGTGTCCGGCTCGCACGGGTACATGTCCTGCTCCACGATCGCGAACAGCTCCGCGTCGAGCCCCCGGGCCGCCGCCAGCACCGGTTCGAGGGCCGGCACCCCCGACGGCGGCTCGCACATCACGCCCCGCGCCACCGCGGGCCCGAACGGCAGCCCCTCCGCCAGCACCCCGGCCAGCACTTCCGGATCCACCTGCTTCAGATGCAGATAGCCGATCCGCTCCCCGTACGCCTCGATCAGCTTCACACTGTCCCCGCCCGCGTAGGCGTAGTGCCCCGTGTCCAGGCACAGCGCCACCGCCTCCGGATCGGTGGCGTCGAGGAAGCGGGTCACGCTCTCCTCGCCGTCCAGATGCGTGTCGGCGTGCGGATGCACCACGATCCGCAGCCCGTACCGCTCGCGCACCTCCCGCCCCAGCCGCTCCGTCAGTCCCGTCAGGTTCCGCCACTGCTCGGCGGTGAGCGTCGGCTCCTCCAGGACCTCACCCGTCCGGTCGTCCCGCCAGAAGGACGGGATGACCACCAGATGACCGGCGCCCATGGCCTGCGCCAGCGCGGCGTTCTCGGCGACGTGCGCCCAGGTCCGCTCCCACACACCGGGACCGTGGTGCAGCCCGGTGAAGACCGTCGCGGCCGACACCCGCAGCCCGCGCCGCCCGGTCTCCTCCGCGAGCACCGCCGGATCGGTGGGCAGATAGCCGTACGGACCGAGCTCGATCCACTCGTAACCGGCGCCGGCCACCTCGTCCAGGAACCGCTGCCACGGCACCTGCCGGGGATCGTCGGGGAACCACACCCCCCAGGAGTCCGGTGCGGAACCGATGCGGATACGGGACGGCGACGGCGGGGGCGGCTTCGTCATGCCTGCCACCTTGACCGGGGCCCGAGAGCACCGTCAAGACAGTCGTCCGAATGTCCGGACATATCGTTGACACGCCTCCCGACGGACCGTTAGACCTGGGGACGGGTCCGGAGGCGAGAGGTGGCACGGGTGGAGACGGAGCCGTACGACCTGATCGCCCTGGGGCGGGTCGGCGTGGACCTGTACCCCCTGCGGACCGGCGTCGCGCTCGACCGGGTGGAGACCTTCGGCAGGTTCCTCGGCGGCTCCCCGGCCAACGTGGCCGTCGCCGCCGCCCGTCTCGGCCGCCGCACCGCGCTCGTCAGCCGCACGGGGGCCGACCCGTTCGGGGCGTACCTGCGCCGTGAGCTCACCGCGTTCGGGGTGGACGCCCGCTGGGTGACCGAGGTCGACGGACTCCCCACCCCGATCACCTTCTGCGAGATGTTCCCGCCGGACGACTTCCCGCTCCACTTCTACCGGCGCCCCAAGGCACCCGACCTGGAGATCCACCCGCACGAGCTGGACCTGGGCGCGATCCGCGCCGCCCGCGTCCTGTGGGCCACCGGCACCGGCCTGTGCGAGGAACCCAGCCGCACCGCCACCCTGGAGGCGCTCGCCGCCCGCTCCGGCCGCGAGGTGACCGTCCTCGACATGGACTGGCGGCCCGCGTTCTGGCCCGACCCGGCCGCGGCCCGGCCGTACTACGCCGAGGCCCTGCGGCACGCCACCGTCGCCGTCGGCAACCTCGACGAGTGCGAGGTCGCCACCGGTGAGCGGGAACCCCGCGCCGCCGCCCGGGCGCTGCTCGCCTCCGGCCCCGGCGTCCGGCTCGCGGTGGTCAAACAGGGCCCGCGCGGCGTCCTGGCCGTCGCCGCCGACGGCACCTCGGTGGAGGTCCCGCCGCTCCCGGTGGAGGTGGTCAACGGGCTCGGCGCGGGCGACGCCTTCGGCGGGGCCCTCGTCCACGGGCTCCTCGCCCGCTGGGACCTGGAGCGGATCCTGCGCCACGCGAACGCGGCCGGCGCCATCGTCGCGGGCCGCCTCGCCTGCTCCCCGGCCATGCCGTACGCGGAGGAGATCGCGGAGGCCCTGGCGAAGGGCACCGGCACGATCCCGGAGCGGGACCCGGAGACTTCCCGGACCGTGCCGGTGGCTTCGGCGGCGGGGACTTCGCGAACCGCGCCGGTGGCTTCGGTGGCTTCGGGGGCGGGGACTTCCCGAACCTCACCCGGCGCGATCCCGGAGCGGGGGCGGGGATCCGTCGTGCGCTCCGACCGGACCGGCACCGCCGCCCGCACGCTCCACCTGCCCGCCGGGACCGCCGCACGCGGCCCGTACGCCGTGCGCGTGGACCCGGAGGACGCCGGATGGGAGCACGCCGCCCTCCGGATCCTCGACCTCCCGCCCGGCGGAACGCACGACTTCGGCAGCGGGGACGCCGAATGGGCCGTGCTTCCCCTGTCCGGTGCCTGTACCGTGCGCGTCGACGGCGAGACCTTCGAACTCCAGGGCCGCGGCAGTGTGTTCGACGGCGTCACGGACTTCGCCTACGTACCCCGCGACGCCCACGCCCAGATCGCCTCCGGTGCGGGAGGCCGCTTCGCTTTGGCAGGAGCGAAGTGCGAGCGACGACTCCCCGCCCGCTACGGCCCCGCGCCGGAGGTACCCGTCGAGACCCGCGGCACCGGCAACCGCACCCGCCGGGTACGGAACTTCGCCTCGGCCGACGCCTTCGCCTGCGACCGGCTCATCGCCGTCGAGGTCGTCACCCCGGGCGGCAACTGGTCCTCCTACCCGCCCCACAAGCACGACGAGTACCACCCCGGCACCGAGTCGGTCCTGGAGGAGATCTACCACTACGAGATCCAGGGCCCCGGCGGCTACGCCTACCAGCGGATCTCCCCCTCCCGCCCCGGCGGCGCCGACCTCCTCGCCGAGGTCCGCGGCGGCGACACCGTCCTCGTGCCCGACGGCTGGCACGGCCCCTCGATCGCCCGGCCCGGCCACGACCTCTACTACCTCAACGTCATGGCGGGACCCGGCCCGGAACGGGAGTGGCGGATCCGCTTCCACCCCGACCACACGGAGGGATACCGGTGACGCGCCGCCCCGGCCGTACGGAGGGACCCCGGTGACCCGTCACACCGACCGTACGGAGGCACACCGGTGACCCGTCACACCGTCGCCCAGGCGCTCGTCCGCTTCCTCGCCGCCCAGTACACCGAGCGCGACGGCGTCCGGCACCGGCTCATCGCCGCCACCTGGGGCATCTTCGGCCACGGCAACGTCGCCGGCCTCGGCCAGGCGCTCGTCGAGCACCGCGACCTCATGCCCTTCCACCAGGGCCGCAACGAACAGGCCATGGTCCACGCGGCCGTCGGGTACGCCCGCCAGAGCGACCGCCTCTCGGCGCACGCCGTCACCACCTCCATCGGCCCCGGCGCCACCAACCTCGTCACCGGCGCCGCCCTCGCGACCATCAACCACCTGCCCGTCCTGCTCCTCCCCGGCGACACCTTCGCCACCCGCCCCGCCGACCCCGTCCTCCAGCAGCTCCAGCTCCCCACCGCCGGCGAGGTGTCCGTCAACGACTGCCTGCGCCCGGTCTCCCGCTACTTCGACCGCGTCGACCGGCCCGAGGCGCTGATCCCGGCCGCCCTCGCCGCCGTCCGCGTCCTCGCCGACCCCGCCGAGACCGGCGCCGTCACCCTGGCTCTCCCGCAGGACGTCCAGGCCGAGGCGTACGACTGGCCGGAGGAGTTCTTCGCCGAGCGGATCTGGCGCGTCCGCAGGCCGCGGCCCGACACCGCCGAACTCGCCGCGGCCGTCCGGGCGGTCCGGGAGGCCGAGCGGCCCCTCGTCGTCGCCGGTGGCGGCGTCCGGTACAGCGGCGCCGAGGACGCCCTGCGGGCCTTCGCCGAACGGGCCGGCCTCCCCGTCGCCACCACCCAGGCCGGCAAGGGCGCCCTGCCGTACGACCATCCCTGCGAGGTCGGCGGCATCGGCCACACCGGCAGCGCCACCGCCGACGACCTCGCCCGGAGCAGCGACCTCGTCATCGGCGTCGGCACCCGCTACACCGACTTCACCACCGCCTCCGGCACCCTCTTCGCCCCCGGCACCCGCTTCCTCAACCTCAACATCACCGGCTTCGACGCCCACAAGCAGGCCGCGCTGCCGCTCGTCGCCGACGCGCGCGAGGGACTCACCGCGCTCACCGAGGCACTCGCCGGCCCCCGCCCGCCGGCCCCCGCCGGCCCGTACCCCTGGACCGCCGCCAAGGACGAGTGGCAGCGGCGGATCGACGCCGCCTACGCCGCCCCCGACCCGTCCGCCCGGCCCACCCAGACCCAGGTCCTCGGTGTCCTCGACACCCTGGCCGACGCGACCGACATCCTGATCAACGCCGCCGGCTCGCTCCCCGGCGACCTCCACAAGCTGTGGCGCACCCGCTCCCGCGACCAGTACCACGTCGAGTACGGCTACTCCTGCATGGGCTACGAGATCCCCGCCGCCCTCGGCGTCCTCCTCGCCGCCCCCGGCCGCCCCGTCTGGGCCCTCGTCGGCGACGGCACCTACCTGATGAACCCCACCGAGATCGTCACGGCCGTCCAGGAACGCCTGCCGCTGAAGCTGATCGTGCTCCAGAACCACGGGTACGCCTCCATCGGCGGCCTCTCGCAGGCCGTCGGCGCCGAGCGGTACGGCACCGACTACCGCTTCCGGGACCCGGACGGCGGCTTCACCGGGCCGCCGCTCCCCGTCGACCTCGGCGCCAACGCGGCCTCCCTCGGCATGCGCGTGCTGCGCCCCCGCACCGTGCGTGACCTGCGGGAAGCCCTCGCCGACGCGCGGGAGGCGACGGTTCCCACATGTGTCTACGTGGAGACCGAAACGGCAGACACAGTGTCGGGCGCGCCCTCCGCCCAGGCGTGGTGGGATGTGCCCGTGGCCGCGACCTCGACCCGCCCGTCGGCGGTCGGGGCCCGCGAGGAGTACGACCGGCACGTCACCGCCCGACGCCGCCATCTGTGAAGGAGCACGCAATGACGAAGACCGTCCACCACTGGATCGGTGGCAAGACCGTCGAGGGCACGTCGGGCAACTGGGGTCCCGTCACCGACCCGGCCACCGGCGCCGTCACCACCCGCGTCGCGCTCGCCTCCGCCGAGGAGGTGGACGCCGCCGTCGCCGCCGCCAAGGACGCCTTCGCGACCTGGGGCACCTCGTCCCTCGCCCAGCGCACCACCATCCTCTTCGCGTTCCGCGCGCTGCTCGACGCCAACCGCGACGCCCTCGCCGAGCTGATCGTCGCCGAGCACGGCAAGGTCCACTCCGACGCCCTGGGCGAAGTGGCGCGCGGCCTGGAGATCGTCGACCTGGCCTGCGGCATCACCACCCAGCTCAAGGGCGAGCTGTCCACCCAGGTCTCGAACCGGGTCGACGTGGCCGCCATCCGTCAGCCGGTCGGTGTCGTGGCCGGCATCACGCCCTTCAACTTCCCGGCCATGGTGCCGATGTGGATGTTCCCGATCGCCATCGCGACCGGCAACACCTTCGTCCTCAAGCCGAGCGAGAAGGACCCGTCGCCCTCCCTGAAGATCGCGGAGCTGCTCGCCGAGGCGGGCCTTCCGGACGGCGTCTTCAACGTGCTCCACGGCGACAAGGTGGCCGTCGACCGGCTCCTGGAGCACCCGGACGTCGCCGCGGTCTCCTTCGTCGGCTCGACGCCCATCGCCCGGCACATCCACGCCACCGCCTCCGCGAACGGCAAGCGCGTCCAGGCCCTCGGCGGCGCCAAGAACCACATGCTGGTGCTGCCGGACGCCGACCTGGACGCGGCGGCGGACGCGGCCGTCTCGGCGGCGTACGGCTCCGCCGGCGAGCGCTGCATGGCCATCTCCGCCGTCGTGGCCGTCGGTTCCATCGGGGACGAGCTGGTGGAGAAGATCCGCGAGCGCGCCGAGAAGATCAAGATCGGCCCCGGCACCGACCCCGCCTCGGAGATGGGCCCGCTCATCACGGCCGCCCACCGCGACAAGGTCGCCTCGTACGTCCACGGCGCGGCGGACGAGGGCTGCCAGGTCGTCCTGGACGGCACCGGTCACACCGTCGAGGGGTACGAGGACGGCCACTGGATCGGCCTCTCCCTCCTGGACCACGTGCCGACCACGGCCGCGGCCTACCGGGACGAGATCTTCGGCCCGGTCCTGTGCGTGCTGCGCGCCGAGACGTACGAGGAGGGCGTCGCGCTCATCAACGCCTCGCCGTTCGGCAACGGCACCGCGATCTTCACCCGTGACGGCGGCGCCGCCCGCCGCTTCCAGCTGGAGGTCCAGGCCGGCATGGTCGGCGTGAACGTGCCGATCCCGGTGCCGGTCGGCTACCACTCCTTCGGCGGCTGGAAGGACTCCCTCTTCGGCGACCACCACGTCTACGGCAACGACGGCGTGCACTTCTACACGCGCGGCAAGGTGATCACCACCCGCTGGCCGGACCCGTCCGAGGCCCCGGCGGGCGTGGACCTGGGCTTCCCGCGCAACCACTGACCCCGCGCACACGAGGGCCCCCGGGGTGCGCACCCCGGGGGCCCTCACCGCGGGTGGTCACCAGCGGGAGTGCAGCAGCCGGTTCGGGGAGCCGGTCCGCGGGTCCTGGACCTTGCCGGCCGTCGCGTTGGCCGCGAGGGCGGAGCTCACCTGGGCCGGGGTGGCCGTGGGGTGGGCCGCCAGGTAGAGGGCGGCGACGCCCGCCGTGTGCGGGGCGGCCATGGAGGTCCCGGAGATGGTGCTGGTGGCGGTGTCGTTGTCCTTCCACGCGGAGGTGACCGAGACGCCCGGTGCGAAGAGGTCCACGCAGGTGCCGTAGTTGGAGAAGGAGGCCCGCTTGTCGGCGGAGTCCGTGGCGCCGACGGTGATCGCCTCGGGGACGCGGGCGGGGGAGTAGTTGCAGGCGTTCGCGGGCCAGCCGAGGATGTTGCCGTTGCCCGCGGCCACCGCGTAGGTGACACCGGAGGCGATGGACCGCTTCACGGCGTCGTCGAGGGAGGCGTTGGCCCCGCCGCCGAGGCTCATGTTGGCGACGGCGGGCTTGACCGCGTGGGCCGTCACCCAGTCGACGCCCGCGATGACGCCGGCCGTCGTGCCGGAGCCGCTGCAGTTGAGGACCCGTACCGCCACCAGTTTCGCGCCCTTGGCCACGCCGTACTTCGCGCCGCCGACCGTGCCCGCGACGTGGGTGCCGTGGCCCTGGCAGTCCTGGCCGTTCTGCCCGTCGCCGACCGTGTCGGTGCCGACCGTGGCCCGGCCGCCGAAGTCGCTGTGCGAGGTGCGGATGCCGGTGTCGATGACGTACGCCGTGACGTTGGACGCCGTGGTGTCGTACGTGTACGTGGTCGACAGCGGCAGGTCGCGCTGGTCGATCCGGTCGAGGCCCCAGGTGGCGCCGTTCTGGGTGTCGGTGATCCGCACGGTCGTGTTCTGCTCCACGTACGCGACCCGGGGGTCGGCGGCGAGCTCGGCGGCCCTGGCCTTCGACAGGGTGGCGGAGAATCCCTTGAGCGCGGCGCGGTACTCGTGCTTCGGGGAGACTCCGAGGTCGGCGGCGCGGGTGGAACCGTCCTTCAGGACGACGATCCAGCTGTTCTCGACGGCGGTGGCGGCGGGGGCGAGCCGCAGGTCACCGAGGGCGGGGGCGCTGCGGGCGGTGGGGGAGACCGCGAGCTGGAGGCCGGCGGCGAGCGCCAGGGCGGGGACGAGGGCGGCGAGGCGGCGGGGGATCCGATTCATGTGGGGGGCACCTGAACCTTTCGTCGGCCGGAGGTGTCCCACAGAGTGACGCGTTGTCATGTGCAACACAAGGGTGCGGTCCGGACGTCCTCCACCTCCTCACCGAACGTCCGCCCCCCGCTCTCCGAACCACCGCGAGGTGCCGCTCGTCGGCGGAGCGCCGGGCAGCGGGCGAGGGCCTCCGAGGGGCGCGGGGCGGCGGGGGCCGGAAGGGGACAGCCCCGCGGGGGCCCGTGCGCGGGGGAGGGGGCGGTTCCCGAGGAGTCCCGCGCACGGCCGCGAGACGGGCGGTCCTCGGGGCGGCGCCGACCGTTCCGTCCCTCGGCGCCGT
>NZ_JAPSIW010000095.1 GCF_031178505.1 Streptomyces sp.
GGTCGAGGAAGAATTTCATGTGATCGACGTCGAGAGCGGGGAACTCGTCCCCCGCGCCGACTCGATCCTCAGCAGGCTGACCCGGTACACCGGCGCGTACACGCGAGAGCTGGCCCAGTCGGCCGTGGAGTCGAACAGCGGGGTGCACGCGTCCCTGCAGGATCTGTGGGCCGACCTGTCCACCTCGCGCCGGCGGCTCGACCGGGCGGCCTCGTCCCAGGGGCTCGCGGTCGCGGCCGTCGGGACCGCGCCGCTGACGCGGCTGGGAACCGTGCCGACCACCGTCGACGAGCGCTATCTGCACATGACGGACGAGTACCGCCGACTGGTCGGCGAGCAGTTGATCTGCGGCGCGCAGGTGCACGTGGACGTACCGGACCGGGACACGGCGGTACGCGCGATGTGCGTCGTCGGTCCGTGGCTGCCGGTGCTCCTGGCCCTGTCCGCGAGCTCCCCCTACTGGCTCGGCAACGACACCGGGTACGCGAGCTGGCGGACCATGGTGTGGCAGCGCTGGCCCACCTCGGGGCCCGCCGGGTGCTTCGCCGACGCGGAGGCGTACGACCGCGCGATCCAGGAGCTGATCAGCTCCGGCGTCATCAGCGATCCCGGCATGATCTACCACGACATCCGGCCCTCCTCGCACCTGCCCACCCTGGAACTGCGCGTCTGTGACGCCTGCCCCCGGGTGGAGACCGTCGTCCTGATCGCCGCGCTCTTCCGGGCCCTGGTGGTCGACGCCTGCGCCGCCGTCCGGGAGGCCGGTGACGCGGGGTGCGACGGCCGCCACGAGTGGCTGCGCACCGCCACCTGGCGCGCCGCCCGCTCGGGTCTCGAAGGTGACCTGGTCGATCCGGAGACCCGGCTCGCCGCGCCCGCCCCGGCCGTGGTGCGGAGCCTGCTGCGCAAGGTCCGGCCGACGCTGGAGGAGTTCGGCGACTGGGAGACGACGCTCTCCCTGGCGGAGGACGCCCTGGCCCGTGGCAGCGCCGCCGCGGTGCTGCGCGCGAAGGTCGCCGAGGAGGACCTGCTCGCCGGCGTGGACGCCGTCCTCGCCGAGACGCGGGGCGAGAAGCTCCTGCCCGCCCGGGCCGGCCGCCGGGTCCGCCCCCTCCCCGCCGGCTGGGACGGCCGGCCGGCCGCCAGCGCCTCCTGAGCCGCCGGCGCCTCCCCCGACAACGTACGAGAACGAACACGCACCGCCGCACCACCGAGGAGTGACCCAGAATGCGAAAACGCCCTGATGCCCAGCCCTGCCCTGTGCGCGTCGCCGACGTCCCGGGAGGTCCGGCGTGTGCGGCCTGAGCGGTGAGATCCGCTTCGACGGAGGGCGGCCCGACCTGGCCGCGGTGGAGCGCATGACCGACCGGCTGGCGGCGCGCGGCCCCGACGGCCGGGGACTGTGGAACCGCGGCGCCGTCGCGTTCGGACACCGGCGGCTGAAGATCATCGACCTCTCGGAGCGGGCGGCCCAGCCGCTCACCGACGAGGCGGCGGGCCTGACCTGCGTCTTCAACGGCTGCATCTACAACTACCAGCAGCTGCGCGACGAGCTGCGCGGCCTGGGCCACCGCTTCGAGACCACCTCGGACACCGAGGTCGTGCTCAAGGCCTACCGGCAGTGGGGCACCGACTTCGTGGAGCACTTCGCCGGGATGTTCGCCATCGCCGTCGCGGAGCACGCCACGGGCCGGGTGGTGCTCGCCCGGGACCGGCTCGGCATCAAGCCGATGTACCTCGCGGAACGGCCCGGCCGGCTGCGGTTCGCCTCCACCCTCCCCGCGCTCCTCGCGGGCGGCGAGGTGGACACCTCGCTCGACCCCGTCGCCGTTCACCACTACATGAGCTGGCAGTCCACGGTGCCCGCCCCGCGCACCGTCCTGGCCGGGGTGCGCAAGCTCCCGCCCGCGACGGTCCGCGTGATCGAACCGGACGGCCGGCACCGGGACCACCGCTACTGGCAGCCCTCCTACACCCGCCGCGCCGACCTGGCCGGCATGGGCCCGGAGGAGTGGCGGGACGCCGTCCTCGCGTCGCTGCGCACCGCCGTGCGGCGGCGCATGGTGGCCGACGTGCCGGTGGGCGTGCTGCTCTCGGGCGGTCTCGACTCCAGCCTGATCGTCGCCCTCCTCGCCGAGGAGGGGCAGAAGGACCTGGCCACCTTCAGCGTCGGCTTCGAGTCGGAGGCCGGCGAGGACGGCGACGAGTTCCACTACTCCGACCAGGTGGCCCGTCACTTCGACACCGACCACCACCAGCTGATGGTGCCCTCGGACCGGGTGTCGACCGCCCTCGACGGCGCGGTCGCCGCCATGAGCGAGCCGATGACGAGCCACGACGTGGTGGCCTTCCACCTCCTGTCGGAGCAGGTCTCCAAGGACGTGAGCGTCGTGCAGAGCGGCCAGGGCGCCGACGAGGTGTTCGGCGGCTACCACTGGTACCCGGCCCTCGCCGAGGTGCCGCGCGAGGACGAACCCGAGCGGTACGCCGACGTCTACTCCGACCGGTCGCACGCCGAGCTGGCGAAGATCCTCCAGCCGCACATGCTGGCCCCCGGCGACCCGTCGCGGGAGTACATCCGCCGCCACATGGCGGAAGCCGGCGCCGAGACGGCCCTGGACGCCGCGCTCCGCACGGAGACCCACGTCATGATGATCGACGACCCGGTGAAGCGGGTCGACAACATGACCATGGACTGGGGTCTGGAGGCGCGGGTGCCGTTCCTCGACCACGAGCTGGTGGAGCTGGCAGCCGCCTGCCCGCCCGAGCTGAAGCTCGCGCAGGGCGGCAAGGGCGTCCTCAAGGACGCCGGGCGCACGGTGCTCCCGAGGAGCGTCGTGGACCGGCCGAAGGGCTACTTCCCGGTGCCCGCCATCCGCCACATGGCCGCGCCCGTCCTGGGACGCGTACGGGAGGCCCTCACCTCCCCGGCTGCGCGCGGGCGGGGGCTGTTCCAGGAGGAGTACGTCTCCCGGCTCCTGGCCGCACCGGACGACCACCGCACGAACCGGGGCGCCAACGCCCTGTGGCAGATCGCGCTGCTGGAGATATGGCTGCAGACGCACGGCATCGACTGACCGCGGAGGGCGCGGCGGGGACCGTCACGGCCCCGTCCGCCCAGCCGCTGGCCACCGCGGCCGGCCCCCTGGACACGCCCAGGGGGCTGGTGGCGCACGCCTGCTGGTACCCGTCGGTGGACCCGAGCGGGGAGTACGCGGCGTTCATCTGCGACCGCGGGGGCGTGCCGCAGCTGTGGACGGCGCCGCTGGGCGGCGAGGAGGCCCGGCTGCTGGACGCCGGCCCGGACCATGTGACGGAGGTGTCCTGGTCGCCGGACGGCCGGTGGATCGCCTACACGGTCGCGCCGGGCGGAAGCGGACACACCCGGGTGCTGTGCGTCCGGCCGGACGGCTCCGACCGCAGGATCCTGGCCGGCGCGGAGGCGGGCTCCTCGGCGTACCTCGGCTGCTGGACCCGGGACGGCTCGGCGCTGGCGGTCACCATCGCCGAACCCGCCTCCGGCCGGCCCGACCCGGCCGACCTCGCCGAGCGACCCGCGGGCTGGACGGCACGTGACGGGCACGCCACCCTCCTCGACGCCGGCGCGCACGGCGGCGGGGAGGGCGGCCCGCCGGTGCGGGACGTGCTGACCGCCTACCTGCTCGACCCGGCCGGTGTGACAGCCCCCGCCCTGCTGGCCGAGGAGAGCGAGGCGGCGACGCTCAGGGTCTGCGACCTCAGCGCGGACGGCCGCCTCGCCCTGCTGCGGCGCGGGCCGCGCGGCGGTCGCGAGGCGGTCGTGGTGCGCCTCGCGGACCGCGCGCCCGTCTGCACCCTGCCGGTCGCCGACGGCGACCCGTGGATCGGCCGCTTCTCCGCCGACGCCCGCACGCTGTGGCTGCGCAGCGACCACGACCGGGAGTTCGCCGCCCTGCTCGCCCTGGACCTGGACGTTTCCGGGGCCGCGACCGGGCTGCGCGTGCACGCCGCACGCGAGGCGTGCGACCTGGAGCTGCTGTCCGCCGTGGAGCACGGCGGACACCTGGCCCTGGTGTGGAACGTCCACGGGACGAGCGAGCTGGAGACCCTGCCCGTCGACGCGCCGAACGGCACGCCGCCCGCGCCCCGGCCCGTGCCGCTGGACCACGAGGTGGTCACGCGCGTCGTGCCGGCGGGGGCGTACGGGATGCTCGTCGCCCTCTCCGGCTCCCAGCGGCGGCCCGGGGTGTGGCACGTGCCGGGGGCGGCGCCTCCGGTGCGCACGCCGTGGTCGGCCCGGGACGAGGAGACCGTGCCCCCGGGGCCGCCGCCGGTGCGGCCGGTTCCGCTGCGGCCGACGGCCCGCGACGGGCTGCTGCTCGGCGGCTGGTACCACCGGGCGCCGGGCCGCCCGCCCGGCGAGCCGGCTCCTTGCGTCCTCCACCTCCACGGCGGCCCCGAGGAGCAGGAGCGCCCGGTCTTCGACCCGCTGTACCACGAGCTGCTCGGCCGGGGACTCGACGTCTTCGCCCCCGACGTCAGGGGGTCGTCGGGCTGGGGCCGTTCGTTCCGGGACGCCGACCTGGGCACGGGCCGGTTCGACGCCATCGAGGACGTGGCGGCCTGCGCGGCGCACGTCGTCGAGGCGGGGCTCGCGGATCCGCGCCGCCTCGCGGTCATGGGTCATTCGTACGGCGGATATCTCACCCTCGCCTCCCTCGTCTGGCACCCGGACCTGTTCCGTACGGGCGTCACCGTCTGCGGCATGTCCGACTTCGGGACCTTCTTCGCCGGTACGGAGCCGTGGCTGGCGGAGTCGGCCGCGCACAAGTACGGCCATCCGGAGCGGGACCGGGCGCTGCTCCAGGCCCTGTCCCCGATGAGCCGCATCGACGCCCTGCGGGTGCCGCTGCTCGCGGTGCACGGCGCGCACGACACCAACGTGCCGCCGGGGGAGTCGGAGCAGATCGTGCTCGCCGCCCGCGAGCGCGGCCTGGAGGCCGAACTGCTCCTGCTGCCCGGCGAGGGGCACGACTTCCGGCGGGCCGAGAGCCGCCGGCAGTTCCGCCGCACGGCCGCCGACTGGCTCCAGCGCCGGCTCGTGTCCTGAGCGGCGGGCCGGGCGCGCGCGTCCTGCCGCCGCGGTGCGGGACGAATACGACGGCACGGCGCCCCGGAGGGTGAGCGGCCCCACGGGACCGCCGCCCTTCCGGGGCGCCGTCGTGCCGTCTGGGAGCGGGCCCGGGGCCGGGTGCCGCCGTCCCGCTCTCCGTCCGCCGTTCTCCTAGCCCGCGGCCCGGGCCAGGGCCGTCCACACGAGCGCCGTCGCGGCGCCCAGGGCGGCGGCGGAGACGAGGGAGGTGGCGACCAGGCGCCGCCGCAGGCAGGCGTAGCGGCCGCTGTACTCGCGGCGGAGCTCGTCGGCGCGGACGACGGCGGCCTGGAACATCCGCCGCCGGAGCTCCAGGTGCTCCTGGGCGAAGACCCGGGCGATCTCCTCCGCCTCGTGCGGCCCCAGCCAGGGGAACCGGCCGGCGAAGGCGGCGCCCGCCTCGGCGGCCTCGGTACGGGCGTGCTGGGCGAGGAGGTAGCCCTCCATGCGGGCGATGCCGGCGGCCGCCTCCGCGCGGAGGGCGTCGTGCCCCCGGGCGCCCGTCCCGGAGGCCACGGGCGGCCCGCCGGGGCGGCTCGTGGAACCCTGCGGGTCTCCCGGACCGGTCACGGCCATGCGGGTCAGGCCTCCCGGTCGGGGCCGCTGCCCTGCGTGGGGCTCTGGGCGGCGCCGGGGTCGTCGATGATGTCGCGCTTCTGTCCGCCACCGTGGGCGAGGGCCGCCAGGCTCGGGAAGTTCAGGTCGAAGGCGGGCGATTCCGAGCGGATGCGGGGCATCGTCACGAAGTTGTGGCGGGGCGGCGGGCACGAGGTGGCCCACTCCAGGGACCGGCCGAAGCCCCAGGGGTCGTCGACGGTGACGCGCGGGGCCGTGCGGGCGGTCTTCCAGACGTTGTAGAAGAACGGCAGGGTGGAGGTGCCGAGCAGGAACGCCCCGATGGTCGAGACCGTGTTGAGGGCGGTGAACCCGTCGGCGTTCAGGTAGTCCGCGTACCGGCGGGGCATGCCCTCCGCGCCCAGCCAGTGCTGGACGAGGAACGTGGCGTGGAAGCCGACGAACAGCGACCAGAAGTGGATCTTGCCGAGGCGTTCGTCGAGCATCGTGCCCGTCATCTTCGGCCACCAGAAGTAGAACCCGGCGAACATCGCGAAGACGACGGTGCCGAAGACCACGTAGTGGAAGTGCGCGACGACGAAGTAGGAGTCGGTGACGTGGAAGTCCATCGGCGGCGAGGCGAGGATGATGCCGGTCAGGCCGCCGAAGAGGAAGGTGACGAGGAAGCCGATCGACCACAGCATCGGCGTCTCGAAGGAGAGCGACCCCTTCCACATGGTGCCGATCCAGTTGAAGAACTTCACGCCCGTCGGCACGGCGATCAGGAACGTCATGAAGGAGAAGAACGGCAGCAGCACCGCGCCGGTGGCGAACATGTGGTGCGCCCACACGGTCACCGACAGGCCGGCGATCGCGATGGTGGCGCCGATGAGGCCGACGTATCCGAAGAGCGGCTTGCGGGAGAAGACCGGCAGGATCTCGGTGACGATGCCGAAGAACGGCAGGGCGATGATGTAGACCTCGGGGTGCCCGAAGAACCAGAAGAGGTGCTGCCACAGCAGGGCGCCGCCGTTGGCCGGGTCGAAGACGTGGGCCCCGAACTGCCGGTCCGCCTCCAGCACGAGGAGCGCCGCCGCGAGCACGGGGAAGGCGAGCAGGACGAGCACCGAGGTCAGCAGGATGTTCCAGGTGAAGATCGGCATCCGGAACATCGTCATGCCGGGCGCGCGCATGCAGATGATCGTGGTGATGAAGTTGACGGCGCCGAGGATCGTCCCGAAACCGCTGAGCGCCAGGCCCATGATCCACATGTCGCCGCCCACGTACGGGGTGCGCTCGCCCCCGCTGAGCGGCGTGTACGCGGTCCAGCCGAAGTCGGCCGTGCCCTGCGGGGTGAAGATGCCGGCGAACGCGATCAGTCCGCCGAAGAGGAACAGCCAGTACGAGAACATGTTCAGGCGCGGGAACGCCACGTCCGGGGAGCCGATCTGCAGCGGCATGATCGCGTTGGCGAAGCCGGCGAAGGTCGGGGTGGCGAACAGCAGCAGCATCACCGTGCCGTGCAGGGTGAACGCCTGGTTGTACTGCTCCGTCGAGACGAGCTGGAGCCCGGGCCGGGCCAGCTCCGCCCGGATGACCAGCGCGAGGATCCCGCCCAGGATGAAGAACACGAACGACGTGATCAGGTAGAGGTGGCCGATCTTCTTGTGGTCGGTCGTGGTCAGCCAGTCCACGACGACCCTCCCCCGGCTTCTCCTCTTCACGGGAACGAGGGTGGGCGGCTCGGTGGAGGTGACCATGGGGGACTCCGCTGAAGATCGGTAAGAACACGGCTGGGCAGGCCGACCGTAGAACACCCCACACGCGGCAAACCACACGGACACGGGCATTCCGCAAAAATCACCTGATCGCACCGTGCCGGGTCACGCCTGCGGCCGACCGGGCGGAAAGACGGGCGGCACGGATGGGACGCCGGTGCCGCGGGAAACCGCAGGGGTGTCCGGCCGCCGGCGGAGCCGTTCGCGTGCGGGTGGCCCCGGGCCGCCCGTGGTCGGCGCCGGCGCGCACGGCCGGCGGGCGCACCGCACCGCCGCCCCTGTCCCCCGCCCTCGCCCTCGCCCTCGCCCTCGCCCCGAAGTGGAGAGTCCCCGATGACAGCGCTCCCTCCCCCGCCCGATCCGGCAGCGTCCGCGTCGACGGCCCCGCTCGTTCCGCCCGGGACGCTCCGCGCGGCGGTCCGGCGCGAGACGGAGTCCGTCCTCGCCGATCTGGCGGAGTGGGTCCGCGTCCCGTCCCTGTCCTGCCTGCCCGACCACGCGGTGGAGGTGACGCGCTCGGCCCGTCTGCTCCGGTCCTTCTTCCGCGGCGCCGGGTTCCCGGTGGTCGAGGAGTGGCCCACCGAGGGGCTGCCGGCCGTGTACGCCTGCCGGCCCGCCGCCGATCCCGACGCGCCCACCGTGCTCGTCTACAGCCATCACGACGTCAACGCCGTCATCGAGGAGGACTGGCGCGAGACCGCGCCGTTCGCAGGTGTGCTGCGCGGGGGCCGGCTCCACGGCCGGGGCGCCTCCGACGCCAAGGGGCAGGTGATGTGCCACCTGTGGGCGCTGCGGGCCTGGCTCGCCGCCACGGGGGACTCCGCGCCGCCCGTGACCCTGAAGTTCCTGGTCGAGGGCGAGGAGGAGATCGGCTCCGTCCATCTCGGAGAGCTCATGGAACGGCACGCCGAGGCGCTGCGCGCGGATGTCGTCATGGTCTCCGACACGATGCTGTGGTCGCTGGACCGTCCGGCGGTCTGCGCGGGGGTGCGGGGCTCGGTCAGCGCGACGCTCACGGTGCGCGGGACGCGGGCGGATGTCCACAACGGGGCCGTCGCCGGAGCCGTCGGCAACCCGCTGACCGAACTGTGCCGCGTCCTCGGTTCGCTGCGCGACGAGAACGGACGGATCACCCTCGACGGCTTCTACGACCGGGTGGAGTCGCCGCCGGACCACGAGCGGGCGCGGCTGGCCGGCGCGGACCTGGACGAGCGGGAGTGGACACGCAGGACCGGGGCGCTCGGCGCGCCCGGGGAGGCCGGGTACGGCATCACGGAGCGGGTGTGGCTGCGGCCCGCCGTCGAGGTGACCAGCCTGTCCGGCGGGCACCCCCGACTCCCCGGCCTCGGCGTCGTGCCCGCCACCGCCACCGCCGGCCTCGTCCTGCGACTGGTGCCGGACCAGCGGGCGGACGAGGTCGCGGAGAGCCTGCGGGAGTGGGTGGCGGCTCGGGTCGGCCCCGGTTTCACGTACGAGCTCGACCTCCCCGGCACCCGGTCCGACCCCTACACGACGCCGCTCGGCCATCCGGCTTTCCGGGCCCTGGAGCGGGCCGTCGGCGCGGGCCGGGACCGGCCCGTCGCCCGGATGCGCAACGGGGGCGCCGCGCCGGCCGCCCAGCTCGCGCGGGCGCTCGGCGCCCCGGTGCTGTTCTACGGCACGGGTCTGCTGGAGGACCGGTGGCACAGCGGCGACGAAAGCGTCGAGGTGGAGGCCCTGGCCCAGGGCGCGGAGACGCTGGCCACGTGGTGGAGCCTGCTGCCGGACGCGCTCGCGGGGGACTGAACGGGCGGCCGGGTCAGACCAGGGGGCCCAGTACCCGCGTCAGGCGTTCCTCCAGGGCGTCGAGTCGGGAGCCGGACGGGGCGATCGTCACATGGCGCCAGGTGCGGCCGTCGGTGGGCGGGCCCGCGTACAGGACCGCGCCCTCGCCCCGCCCGGCCGACCACCCGAGTCCGCTGTCCTCCAGGAGGCGGACGGTCTGTTCGAAGGTGTACGGGGCGGAGGCCCGCCGGCGGCCCATGCACCAGGCCGGGTCGTCCCGGCCCGCCGCCCGCGCGAGCCGGGTGACCATGGCATGCGGGGTGGTGGTGGCGGTACGCCGCACGTTGCTCTCGTTGGCGTGGAGGACACCCTGCCGGGTCACGACGGCGTCCAGGGAGAACGGGCCGGCGTAGCCGTGCCGTCCCAGGTGAGCGCCGAACGCCCGGGCCCACCCCTCCAGTTCGCCGCGCGCCTCGGCCGCCGGTCCGCGCAGGGGGGCCTCGTAGCCGGTGAACGAGCCCTCCCTGGTGCGCATCTCGCCGCTGAAGAGGACCTCCGTCCGGGCGGGCCCCGTCCAGGCCTGCGTGCTGAGCGAGTGGGCCACGTCCACGCACTCCTCCACCACCCAGGTGTCGTCCACGGGTGGCAGGGACAGCGGCCCCGGCGCCTCACCGGGGGCGGCGGCCCGGACGAAGGTGAGGCCGTGCCCTCCGGCGGAGCGGTCGGGCTTCACCACGACCGCGCGGTGGTCCCGGGTCATGCGCGCCACGAGCGCGTCCAGCTCCGCGTGGCGGCAGACCCGGCCCTCGGGCACGCGGAGGCCGAGCGCGGCCGCCACGGCCCGGAAGCCGGACTTCGTGTTGAGCCGCGAGGTGACCTTCAGCGCCTCCGGGGTGGGCTCCTCCCGCCCGTACGGGGTGACCGGGATCCCGAGGTCACGGGCGAAGGCGGCCGCGGACTCGTCCAGGGCGGTCGGCAGGAGGGCGATCCCCGGCCGGGCGGCCACCAGTTCCCGTACGGCGGGCAGCAGACCGGCCCGTTCGACGGCCTCCGCGAAGGGGACGCCGGGGCACGGCGGCACGGGGACGACGGTCACGTCCCCGGCGGACAGGCCGAGCAGGCGGGCCGCGTACTCCCGGAAGGCCCCGGGGAGCGGGACGGGGGTCAGGAGGACGTCCCCGGGCCGCAGCAGCCACATCGTGCGCGGTGCCTGCTCGGCCCACTGGCCGAGGACGGCGGTCGCCCGCAGCCCGACCGCGAGGTCCGAGGCGAAGTTCGCGTGCACCAGCAGCGGTCCGGCGTGCTCCGTCGCCTCCCGGTCCGCCCCGGGAGCGGCCGGCCGCGCGGGCGGGGGTGTCGTCCGGTCGGTCGTCATGGTTCTCCTGCGTCTCGCCGGGGAGCCCGGGCCGGGAGCCGGCCCAGCGGCACCGGGGTGGTGCGCCCGGGGCTCCCGGTCGTCGGCGGTCACCTGCCGGGGCCGGCCACCGGTGCCCCGCGGCCACCGTACCTCCGGGTCTCCCCCGGCACGACCGGCCGCCCGCGCCGTGTCCCCGCGGCCCGGGGAAACCGGCCGCCGGGGGAACGGACCGTCCGGGAAACGTCGGTCGGGGCCGGCGGCGGTCCGGGGTGGCGGCCCGCCTGGCACGGTCATGCCGTACGCTCCGGGCGTATGCACGTGGTCGCGGTTCTCGCACTCGACGGTGTGTCGGCGTTCGATCTCGCCATCCCCTGCCAGGTGTTCGCGATCCCCCAATCCCCGGACGGTACGCCCGCGTACGAGGTCCGCGTCTGTGCCGACCGGGACACGGTGGCGACGGCGGGGCCGACGACCCCCTTCCGCATCTCCTCCTCGTACGGCTGGGAGGAGGCGCTCGACGCGGACACGGTGATCGTCCCGGGGATACCCGCCGAGCGGACCCCGGACCCGCGCGGGATCGGCATCCTGCGGGAGGCGGCGGCCGGCGGGGCCCGGATCGCGTCGATCTGCACGGGCGCCTTCGCCCTCGCGCACGCCGGGCTCCTGGACGGGCGCCGGGCGACGACCCACTGGCGGTTCGCCGACGCCCTCGCGGAGCGGTTCCCGGACACGGTCGTCGACCCGTCGGTGCTGTACGTGGACGAGGGCCAGGTGCTCACCTCCGCCGGCATCGCCGCGGGCCTGGACCTCTGCCTCCATCTGGTGCGGCGGGACCACGGCGCGGCGGTCGCGGCGGGGGCCGCGCGCGTCCTGGTCATGCCGCCCCAGCGCACGGGCGGCCAGGCGCAGTTCATCGAGTACCGGGCGCCGGAGACGGACTCCGCCGACCTCGGCGCGACCCTGGAGTGGATGCGCGGGAAACTCGGTGAGCCGCTCACCCTGGCCGACATCGCCGCGCACGCGATGATGAGCCGCCGCAGCCTGGCCCGGCACTTCCGGGCCCAGACGGGGACGACTCCGCTGCGCTGGCTGCTCGCCCAGCGCGTGCAGCGCGCGCGGGAGCTCCTGGAGACGACGGGACTGCCGATGACCAGGGTCGCGGAGGCGACCGGGTTCGGGTCGGTCGAGACGCTCCGCCACCACTTCGCGCGCCAGGTGGGGACGACACCGTCGGCGTACCGGGCCGCCTTCCGCGCCTGAGGGGCCGGCCGCTCGTGCCCCTGGCCGTATCTTGCGCACCAGGGGCACGGACGCCGGTGTCGGCGCCCGCCGCGCCCCGGAAGACTGGACGCGTTCCCACTCCGCACCGTCTTCCCGGAGGTTCGTCATGCCTTCTCGCACCCCGCCGCCGCCCCGCGCAGGACGCCCGCTGCGCGTGCACACCGTGCTCTACGACGGCGTCGAGGAGCAGGACTTCGCCGGTCACATCGAGGTCTTCGGCATCGTCGGCGAGGAGCGTCTCGCGCAGTCCTTCGTCACCGTCGGCGGCTCGCGCCGGGTGACCACCTCCGCCGGCATGGAACTCCTCTGCCGGGACGCCTGGTCACCGCACTCCGCCGACGTGATCATCGTCCCCGGCGGCGGGTACGGCGAGGGGTCCGGTCTCCAGCGGGAGATCACGCGCGGCACCCTGCCCCGCGCCCTCGCCTCGGCCCGCCGGGACGGCCTGGTCATGGCGGCGGTCTGCTCGGGCACCATGCTGCTCTCCGCCGCCGGTCTGACCGCCGGGCGCCGCTGCACCACGCACCACATCGCCCTGGCGGACCTGCGGGCGCAGGGCGGGCGCGTGGTCGCGGGCCGGGTCGTGGACGACGGCGACCTGGTGACCTGCGGAGGCGTCACCTCGGGCATCGACCTGGGCATCTGGCTCGTCGAGCGCTTCCTCGGCCCGGACACCGCCCTGTTCGCGGAGGAGGTCCTCGAGTACGAGCGCCGCGGCACCGTGAACACCGCGTGAACCGCCGCCCCTTCGCCGCACCCCGCACCCCTACCGACCTTCAGAGGTGACCCGCGTGAACCGACGTACCCTGCTGCGCACCGCGACCGCCCTCGGCGCCACCGGCCTCGCGACCGGCATCGCGAGCCCGGCCGCCGCGCGCGGCACGGCCCCCGCCGCCGTGCCCGCTCCCGCTCCCGGGACCGGCGATCCGCTGCGCGTCCAAGTGGTGCTGTTCCCCGGCGTGGAGGAGCTGGACCTCGCCGCCCCCTACGAGGTGTTCGCCGCCTCGGACTTCTTCACCGACCGCGCGGTGGACGTCCGGTACGTCGCCCTGGACGGACCGGGGACGATCACCGCCGCCTTCGGGACCACCCTCCGCGTGGACCACGGCTGGGCGCCCGGCGAGGCGGACCTCCTCGTGGTGCCGGGCGGCGGTTACGCCCGGCGGGACGACCCGGGGGTGTGGGCCGAGATCCGGCGCGGCGCCCTGCCGCGCGCCCTGGCCGAGGCCCGCCGTCCCGGCCTGACGATCGCCGCCCTCTGCACCGGCGTCATGCTGCTCTCCGCCGCCGGGGTGACGCGTGGCCGGCCCTGCACGACCCACCACCGGGCCCGCGCCGACCTGGAGCGTCAGGGCGGCGTGCTGAAGCGGGCGAGGGTGGTGGACGACGGGGACCTGGTGACCGCGGGGGGCGTCACCTCCGGACTCGACCTCGCGCTGTGGCTGGTCCGCCGGGAGCTCGGCGTCGACGCGGCGCTCGGTCTCGAGTCCATGCTGGAGTACGAGGCCCGGGGCACGGTCTGGACGGCGGGCACGCCCCGCGGTTGACGGGCCGTCCGGCGCGTTGTCCCCGCGGCGGGGCATGGGCCGCCCGGTCGGGGGTACCCGAGGCACATCAACCCCCGAGGAGGAACACCATGGGTCTGAGACTGTGCATCATCCTGATCGCGGTCGGGGCCATACTCACCTTCGCGGCCGACTGGGAACTCGACGGAGTCAACCTCGATCTGGTGGGTCTGATCCTTATGGCGGTCGGCATCATCGGGACCGCGGTCTACACGAGCATCCTGCGGCGCCGCCGGATGGTGATCCCGCCCGTCACCCCGACCGTGACCGAGCAGGAGCGGCGCGATCTGCTCTGACGGTCCGCCGGCCGGCCCGGCAGACTGGGTGGCATGACCATCGAGCTGCTGCCCGTGCGCGGCCTCCGCGCCGGCGAGACGCCGGACGTGGACGTTCCACCGGTCGCCGACGGCACGGCGGCCTCGCTCTGGCTGGTCCGGGTGGCACCGGACCCCGGGGCGTACGACCTGCTCGACGCCGGGGAACGGGCCCGCTGGAACGCGTTCGTACGCGAGGAGGACCGGGCCCGGTACCTCGCCGCGCACGGCGCCCTGCGCCGGCTGCTCGGCCGCTTCCTGGACGTCCGGCCGCAGGAGGTCGTCCTCGTCCGGGAGCCCTGTCCGCTCTGCGGCGCCCCGCCCGGCCGGCCCGGCCGGCGGGGGGCCCGCCCG
>NZ_JAPSIW010000711.1 GCF_031178505.1 Streptomyces sp.
CCCCGCGCTCCCGCTACCGGTTCCCGACCCCGGTCCTCCCCCCCCGGCCGGACGCCACCTCGGCGTCCGGCCTTCCCCTTCCCCGGTGTCCGGGCGCCCCGGCGCCCCCGCCGGCCGCGAGTGCGCCGGTTCACACCGGAAACGCCCCTCGTTCGGCGGATCGACGCGCCGAGTCCCCGGGTGGCCGCGCCTTCGGCGGTGGATGATCGGCCGGGGGGGTCGTCTCCCGGCGAGCCCCGCGCATGCCCCCGATCGAGTTCGCACCCGAGCTCCACGAAGGACCTCCGCGTACCACCGAGCACCACGGAGTTCCGCACAACCAAGCGTCCGGTTCGGCCGTCTCCTCCTGTGACCGGTGGCCGCCCGGCGCCCGCCGACGCCATGAAGGACGGACTGACGACGTGACGGACCGCGCAGGCACCCCCGCCGAACCGGAACCGGCCGCGCCGGCCGCGGAGGCCGGGGCGTCCGGCGCTCCGGAGGAGTCGCACGGGCGGCGGCGTCACTGGCTGCGGTGGACGGCGCTCGGCGTCTCGCTGGCGGTGCTCGCCGGGGCGGGCGCCGGCTGGTGGTTCTACCGGAAGCTCGACGGCAACATCACCACGGACACCACGGCCGCCGACGAGCTGCGGCGGTACGAGAAGGAGCGCCCGGCGGCGGTCGTGTCGGCGGCCCGGAACATCCTGCTCATCGGGTCGGACACACGGGCCGGGGAGGGGAACCGGGAGTACGGCAAGGACGTGGGCACCCAGCGGTCGGACACGACGATCCTGCTGCACCTGTCGGCGGGGAAGTCGCGGGCGACGGCGGTGTCGCTGCCGCGCGACCTGATGGTGACGGTTCCGGACTGCCGTACGGCGGAGGGGGCCCGCAGCGGGAAGCAGTTCGCGCAGTTCAACTCGGCCTTCGAGATCGGCGGCACGGCGTGCACGATCCGTACCGTCGAGAAGCTGACCGGTATCCGGGTCGACCATCACATGGTGATCGACTTCCGGGGTTTCAAGAAGATGGTGGACGCGGTGGACGGGGTCGAGATCTGCCTGAAGGAGCCGATCGACGACGCCGACGCGCACCTGAAGCTGCCCGCGGGCCGCCAGACGCTCCACGGCGAGCAGGCGCTGGGCTTCGTACGGGCGCGGAAGTCGCTCGGCGACGGCAGCGACACCGAACGGATGGACCGGCAGCAGCAGTTCCTGGGGGCGCTCGTCACCAAGGTGCAGAGCGACGGGGTGTTGTTGAATCCGACGAAGCTCTATCCGGTCCTGGACGCCGCGACCAGATCGATCACGACCGACCACGGTCTGGACTCGCTGCGGGACCTGTACGACCTGGCGCGCGCGATGCGGGCGATCCCGGCGGAGAACGTGCAGTTCCTCACGGTGCCGCGGCGGCCCTACACGTACAACGCGAACCGGGACGAACTGGTGCAACCCGCCGCGAGCCATCTCTTCCGGCAACTGCGCGAGGACAAGCCGGTCCTGGTGCGTCCGGAGCACGGCGAACGGGAGGGGACGGGCGCGGATCGGGGCGGGGACGGCGGCGGAACAGTCGGTGAACTCCCCTCCGACGGAAAGCCGGACGACGCGGACACCCCGACGCCGGCCGCGACCCCGACCTTCACCGGGCGCAACGCGGCGGAAGGGGTGTGCGCCTGAGGGGGAGGGTGAGTAAAGCGCGCCCCAAGGGGAGGGCGGGGAGGGATGCGGTTTGGGCAAATTGCCCAGTTGTAAGGGGCGTGGAATTTGTCACGGACGTCGCCCCACGCTGAACTGGGCGGATAGTGTGACGCGATCCGGTGCACCCCGACCGCGTGGTCGCACACACCAAGGATCGAACGACCGAGCGGCGCCCTGTGGGGGAGGCGCCTCGCGTGGCACCGACGGAGGACCCGAGGAACCGTGGACGCGCACAGCCGTGGACGGGCGGACGAGATCGACCCCGCCGACCAGTGGGTACTGAACCCGCAGACCGGCAACTACGAACTGCGACTGGACAACTCCGGTCAGCAGCCGCAGGCCGCGGCCCCGTCGTACCGGAGAGCCGCGACCGTCGAGACGCCCTCCCCCGCGACGCCCGCCACCCCCGTCGAGGCCCCGGTCCCCGGCCAGCGCCGCCGCCGTCCCGCCGAGCCGGGCCGGGGCTCCGGCGCGGGCGGTACGGGCGGCGGTACGGGCTCCACGGGCAGGCGCGGCGGCCAGCCGCCCGCGAGCCGCCGCAAGCGCAAGCAGGCCGCCTCCCGCAAGAAGAAGGTCCTGCTGTGGACCGGCGGCACGATGGCCCTCGTCCTGGTGGGCGGCGCGACCAGCGCGTACGTGCTCTACAACCGGCTGGACGGCAACATCACCACCGTCGACCCGGTGGGCCGCAAGAGCGAGGGCTTCCGCAAGGGCCAGGCCTTCAACATCCTGATCATCGGCACCGACAAGCGGACCGGTGAGGGCAACGCCGGCTACGGCGACAGCAACAGCCCCGGCCACGCGGACACCACGATCCTCTTCCACGTCTCCCAGGACCGGACGAACGCCACCGCGCTGTCCATCCCGCGCGACCTGGTGACGAAGATCCCCGTGTGCGAGTCGCGGCAGCCCGACGGGTCGATCAAGACGATCCCCGGCGCCGAGAAGGCCCGGTTCAACGTGAGCCTCGGCCAGGACGGCCGCGACGCCGGCTGCACCATGCGCACGGTCGAGGAACTGACGGGCCTGACCGTCGACCACTTCATGATGGCCGACTTCAACGCCGTCAAGGAGCTGACGACGGCCGTCGGCGGCGTGAAGGTCTGCGTCGAGAAGGCCGTGGACGACCCGAAGTCGCATCTGAAGCTGCCGCCCGGCGAGTCGGTCATCCAGGGCGAGCAGGCTCTCGCCTTCGTCCGCACGCGCTCCAGCTTCGGCAACAAGAGCGACCTGGACCGGATCAAGGTCCAGCAGCAGTTCCTGAGTTCGATGGTCCGGCAGATGAAGTCGGACGACACGCTCACCAGTCCGTCGAAGCTGTACGGCCTGGCCGACGCGGCGACCAAGGCGCTCACCGTCGACACGGGCATAGGCTCCCTCGCCAAGCTCCAGGAGCTGGCCGGGGAACTCGCCCCCATCGACACCAAGAACATCGCCTTCACGACGCTTCCGGTGATCGACAACCCGGACGAGCCGAAGCCGGTCACCGTGGTGCCCCACCCGACGCAGGCGCCCCAGCTGTTCGCGATGCTGCAGTCGGACACCTCGCTCACCGAGGTGAAGAAGAAGGAGGCGCAGGCCAAGAACGCCCAGGCGCAGGCGCAGGCCGCACTCCTCAAGGGCCCCCGGTCCACCGCCGCCGAGGTCCGCGTCGACGTCTACAACGGCAGCGGCATCACGGGTGCGGCGCAGTCCACCATCAACTGGCTGCAGAACGACCAGGGCGTGACCCGGTCGACCAACCGGAGCAACGCTCCGGAGAAGGCGGCGAAGACGACGCTGACGTACGCGCCGAACCAGGCCGATCAGGCCCGCAAGCTGGCCGACATGATGGGCCTGCCGGCCACGGCGCTCAAACCGGGGACACAGGACGCCGCGGAGCGCGCGCCCATGACGCTCGTCCTCGGCGC
>NZ_JAPSIW010000712.1 GCF_031178505.1 Streptomyces sp.
TTTTTTTTCGGTGCAATTTTCCCCCACCCGGGCTCGGCCGCCGGCCCCCCCGGGCCGGGCTGGGGCCCCCGTTCGGCATACCCCCTTGGGGGCCACCGCGCGTTCCGGGCCCGTCAGTGGCCGGTGCCGTCCTCCAGGCGCTGGCCCTTGAGCAGGAACCAGGCGGCCACGGCGGTGGCGAGGAGGACCGCGGCGCCGACGCCGGCGGCGATGCGCAGGCCGTCCACGAAGGCCTCCTGGGCGGCGCCGACCAGGGCGTTCGCGGTGCCGGGCGCGAGGCCGGCGGAGGCCTCGACGGCGCCGCCGAGCGATTCGTGGGCGGCGGCCGCGGTCTGTGCCGGGACGCCGGCGGGGGTCACGAAGTCCCGGTAGACGCCGGTCACGATCGAGCCGAGGACGGCGATGCCGAGTGCCGCGCCGAGCTCGTAGGCGGTCTCCGAGACGGCGGAGGCGGCGCCCGCCTGCTCCTTGGGCACGCTGGAGAGGATGACGTCGGCGGTGACGGTGAAGGCGAGACCCGCGCCCACGCCGACGACCAGGAGGCTCGCGCCGAGCAGCGGATAGCCGGTGGTGCGGCCGAGGGTGGTCAGGACGGCGAGCGCCAGGCCGACCGCGCCGAGGCCGGTGGCGACCACGGACCGTACGGAGAAGCGGCGGGCGGCCCGGCCCGCGACCAGACCGGCGGTCACCGCGCCGACGGCGGCGGGCAGTTCGGCGAGCCCGGCCTCCAGCGGCTGGCGGCCCTGGACCAGTTGGAAGAACTGGGACAGGAAGAAGACCAGTCCGGAGAGGCCCAGGATGGTGAGCAGGTCGGCGAGGACGGCCGCCGAGAAGCCCCGGTGACGGAAGAGACGCATGTCGAGCAGCGGGGCGGGGAGGGTGAGCTGCCGGCGGACGAACCAGGCGAGGGCGGCGGCTCCGGCGAGGGCGGCGAGGGCCGCGTCCAGGGAGAGGCCGTGCGAGGCCGTCTCCTTGATCGCGTAGACGACGCCGATCATGCCGACGAGCGACAGCCCGACGCTGGACAGGTCCCAGGGGCCCGGCCGCGGGTTCTTCGACTCGGGGATGAGCCGGATGCCGACGAGGACGAGCACGGCCATGACCGGCAGGTTGATGAGGAAGACCGAGCCCCACCAGAAGTGCTCCAGGAGGAATCCGCCGACGACCGGGCCGACGGCGGCGCCGGCCGAGGCCATGGCGCCCCAGATGCCGATGGCGAAGCTGCGCTCGCGCGGGTCGTGGAAGAGGTTGCGGATGAGCGCGAGGGTGGAGGGCATCAGGGTCGCGCCGGCGACGCCCAGCAGGGCCCGCGCGATGATCATCATCTCGGGGCTGGTCGCGTAGGCGTTGAGCACCGAGACGGCGCCGAAGGCGGTGGCGCCGACGAGGAGCAGCTTCTTGCGGCCGATGCGGTCGCCGAGGCTACCCATGGAGACGAGCAGGCCGGCGATGACGAACGAGTAGACGTCGCCGATCCAGAGCAGCTGGGTGCCGGTCGGCTCCAGGTCCTCGGAGAGGAAGGGGGTCGCGAGGCCGAGCACGGTGGCGTCGACCGCCACGAGCAGAACGGCCAGGACGAGGACGGAAAGGGCGAGCCACCGGCCGGGGCGGTGCACGCCCTCGGTATGGCCGGGGGTCCTGAGGGTGCTGGTGGTCACTTCTCCACGCTCCTGCGCGCTCCGCCGAGCAGCAGCTCGGCGATCATGTACGAAAAGTCCTTGGCGGCGACCCGGCCGTCCTGGACGGCCCAGGCGCCGGCTCCGACGAGTCCGTAGAGGGCCTCGCACAGCCAGGCGGGGGTCAGGTCGATCCGGAAGACGCCCTGTTCCTGTCCGCGCCGGAACAGCGCGGAGACGCGGGCGTCGAGGCGGGCCCAGCCCTCGTTCCGCTCCTCGCCCTCGAACAGCTGGTTCTCGGTGACGAGGAAGGACAGCAGGGGGGCGACGGCCTCGGTCTCCGCGACGAGCCTGCGGACGGCCTCGTCGGCGGGGCCGGTGTCGAGCCCGGCCCGGTCGAGGGCGGCCTGCATCTCCTGGAGCCCGAGGTCCTCCAGGGCCCGCACCAGGGCGTCCCGGCCGGCGAAGTGCCGGTGGAGGGTGGCGCGGCCGATGCCGGCGGCCCGGGCGACCTCGTCCATGGTGGCGGTCGCTTTGCGGGACAGCAGGGCGGCGGCGGCGCGGAGCACCTGGGTACGGTCGACGGACATGAGACAACCGTACACCGAATGAGACATCAATGTCTCATTCGTAGGTCAGGAAAAAGCGCCCCCGCCCTCCCGGAGGAGGACGGGGGCGCGTTCCGGTCCCGGCCCGCGGGCGGGGACACGGGTCACTTCTTGGCGTTCGCCCAGGCGTGCTGGATCACCAGGTCGGCCTTGACCTCCACGAGCTGGGCCGCGACCGCCGAGGGGGCCGTGCCGCCCCGGCCGTCGCGGGAGGCGAGGGCGCCCGGCACGTTGAGGACGGTCCGCACCTCGGGGGTGAGGTGCTCGGAGATCTTGGCGAACTGTTCGTCCGTGAGCTCGTCCAGCTCCTTGCCCTCGGACTCGGCCACCTTCACGCACTCGCCGGCCACCTCGTGCGCCACCCGGAAGGGCACCCCCTGCTTGACCAGCCATTCCGCGATGTCGGTCGCGAGCGAGAACCCGGCCGGGGCCAGCTCCTCCATCCGCTCCCGGTTGACCGTGAGCGTCGCCATCATGCCGGTGAAGGCGGGCAGCAGGATCTCCAGTTGGTCGCAGGAGTCGAAGACGGGCTCCTTGTCCTCCTGGAGGTCCCGGTTGTAGGCGAGCGGGAGCGCCTTGAGGGTGGCCAGCAGACCGGAGAGGTTGCCGATGAGACGGCCGGACTTGCCCCGGGCGAGTTCCGCGATGTCCGGGTTCTTCTTCTGCGGCATGATCGAGGAGCCGGTGGAGAAGGCGTCGTGGAGGGTCACGAAGGAGAACTCCTTCGTGTTCCAGAGGATGATCTCCTCCGCGATGCGCGAGAGGTTCACACCGATCATCGCGGTGATGAAGGCGAACTCGGCGACGAAGTCCCGGGAGGCCGTGCCGTCGATCGAGTTGCCGGCCGAGCCGCGCTCGAAGCCGAGGTCCTTCGCCACCGCCTCCGGGTCCAGCCCGAGCGAGGAGCCGGCCAGGGCGCCGGAGCCGTACGGGGAGACGGCGGTCCGGGTGTCCCACTGCCGCAGCCGCTCGGCGTCCCGGGAGAGGGCCTGGACGTGCGCGAGGACATGGTGGGCGAACAGCACGGGCTGGGCGTGCTGGAGGTGGGTGCGGCCGGGCATGGCCACGTCCGGGTGCGCCTCCGCGAGGCCGACCAGGGCGTCCTGGAGGTCGGCGACGAGGCCGCCGATGATGCGGGCGTGGTCCCGCAGGTACATCCGGAAGAGGGTGGCGACCTGGTCGTTCCGGGACCGGCCGGCGCGCAGCTTGCCGCCGAGGTCCGGGCCGAGGCGCTCCAGGAGGCCCCGCTCCAGGGCGGTGTGGACGTCCTCGTCGGCGACGGTCCCGACGAAGGAGCCGTCGGCGACGTCCGCCTCCAGCCGGTCCAGACCGGCCAGCATGCGGGTCAGC
>NZ_JAPSIW010000096.1 GCF_031178505.1 Streptomyces sp.
CACCGAGGTGTGGGCGCCCGTCGCCCTCACCCACCTCAACTGGCGGCAGGGCGACCTGCGTTCGCTGCCCCGCACCCACCACCTCAACTACGCCGGCATCGCCACCGGCCAGGGCCTCGACGACGCCGCCGAACGCGCCCTGCTCGAAATCGCCGAGCGCGACGCCCTCGAACTGTGGTGGCACCTCGACGGCCCCACCCGCGGCATCGACCCCGCCACCGTGCCCGGCCTCGCCGACGACCTCGCCGGCAGCGGGCTGCGGGTGTGGATCACCGAGATGCCCTCCGAGTTCGCCCCCTGCATGGCCGCCCTCGTCCACGACCCGAGGCTCGACCTCTACGCCGCCGGGTTCGCCTGCAAGTACGACCCCGCCGACGCCGCCCGCAAGGCCGTCCTCGAAGCCGTGCACACCTGGGTCTTCACGCAGGGCCTCACCGACCCCGACGGCTGGGTCTTCCAGGCCGTCGACGCCGGACTGCTCGCCAAGGGCCTCTACCTCGACCACCGCGAGGACCGGCGCTACCTCGACTCCTGCGGCGACCACTTCGCGCGCGTACGGGACCTCGGCGCCCACGTCCAGGTCTGGCTCGACCCGCGCATGGCCGCCGAAGCCCGGCGCTTCACCGCGCCCGCGCTCGGTGTCGTCCCCCTCTCCGCCGTCGCCCCCGGCAGCAGGCAAGCCATGGACGAGGCCCTGGAACGCGGCGGCCACCGCGTCATGACCTTCGACCTGACGACCGAGGACATCGGCGAGACGGCCCTCCGCGTCGCCCGGGTCCTGGTCTCCGGGCTCCTCCCCAACGCCCCCGCCGCGTTCGGCTACTTCGGCTGTCCGCGGCTCGCGGAGACCGCCGTGGCCCGGGGCTGGCGCACCACCGCGCCCCGCGCGCCGGAGGACTTCACCCTCGCCCCTCCGCCCCACATGTGAGCCGCGCCGTGGATCTCGTCACCGCCCTCGCCCGGGCCCGCGGCGCCGAGGCACCCGGGCCCGACACCCCCGCCGGGCCGCCGGTCCCCGCCTGGCCAGGACCCGGCCTCGCCCTTCCCCCGGCCGGGCCCGGCCGGCTCGACCTGGACCGGCTGCTCCGCCTCTCCCTCGCCGCGGCCGACGCCACGGGCCGGTTCCGGCCGGCTCCGTCCGCCGGCGCCCTGCACCCGGTGGACGCGGTCCTGGCCGTCGGCGAGGGCTGCTCGCTGCCGCCGGGACGGTACGGCTACGACCCGCTGACCCACCGCGCCCACCCGCTGACCCACCGCGCCCACGGGCCGGCCCCCGCCCCGCCCGGAGCGCCCCCGCCCCGAGCGCCCCGGGCCGGAGCCCCGGACCCGGCCACGGCACCGCACGCCGGCCCCCTCGCCGTACCGCCCGGCGTGACCGTCGAACTCACCGTCACCCCCCGGCGCACCGAGGCCCACTACGGCCACCGCGCCGCGCCCCTGCTGCTGCTCGACACCGGGCACGCCGCCGCCGCGCTGTGTCTCGCCGCGCTCGCGCTCGGCGCCGTACCGCCGCGTCCCCGCCTCGACGGCGCTGCGGAGACCCCGCAGGCCACCGTCCACGTCCCCCCGCCGCCGGGCCCCGTCCCCGCCGACCCCGCACCGCCCACCCCCGCCGAACTCCTCGCCCGCCGCAGTGCCCCGCCGCCGCTCACCGGCACGCCGGACCCGGACGCCCTGCGTGCCGTCCTCGCCACGGCACGCGCGGCGGGCGCCGGGCGTCTGCGCTGGTGCGTCGCGGTCGGCGGTCCCGAACCGGCGCTGCTCGAGAGCGCGCCCGACGGCACCCTGCGCCGGCTCGCCGCCGGCGACGCCCGCCCCGCGCTCGCCGTCTGGGCGGCCGGGCAGCGCTGGCTCGCCGGCGCGGGCGCCGTCCTGCTCGCCCACGGCTGCCCGTCCGGCGCCGACGCGCCCCGCATCCGCCGCGACCACCTCCACGCCGGGTACGCCGTGGGCCGCGCCCAGCTCACCGCCGCCCGGCACGGCCTCGCCACCCGGCCCGTCGGCTCCTGGCAGTGCGCCGACCTCGGCGCGGCCCTCGGCGGCGCACCCGAACAGAACTGGATCGTCCACGGCCTCGCCCTCTCCCTCACCCCCGGCAGCGGGCGGGGGAGCGGGGCCGGGCCGTCGGGCCGACCCGAGAAGAGGACCCCGTGATCATCCACCCGGAGCTGCGCCGCGCCGCACGCCACGCGCGCCGCACGCTGCTCGCCGCCACCCTCCTCCAGGGAGCCGTCACCCTCGGCTGGCTCGCCCAGGCCGTCCTGCTCGCCCAGGCGCTCGCCGCCGTCGCCCTCGGCCGCGCCGAGTCCCTCCCCGCGCTGCTCGCGGCGGTCCTCGGCGTGGTGGCCGTCCGCGCCGCGCTCGGCTGCGCCCAGCGCCGTACCGCCGCGCGTGCCGGCGCCCGCGTCCGGGTCCGGCTGCGCGACGAACTCCTCGCCCACCTCGGCCGGCTCGGGCCCGCGCATCTGACGACCGCCAGGACGGGAGCCGTCCGCACCACCCTCGTCGACGGCGTGGAGGGCGTCGACGCCTACGTCTCCCGCTACCTGCCGCAGCTGCTCGTCACCCTCGTCGCGCCCGTCCCGCTCCTGGTCCTCGTCGCCGCCGTCGAACCGCTCGCGCTCCTCGGACTCGTCCCGGCCCTGCTCCTCGCCCTCGCCGGCCCCCGCGCCTGGGACCGGCTCCTCGCCCGGCGCGGCAAGGAGCACTGGGACACGTACGAAGGGCTGGGAGCCGACTACCTCGAAGCCCTCCAGGGCATGCCCGCCCTGCGCGCCGCCGGCGCCGTCGGCCGCACCCGGCGGCGTCTGGAGGAGCGTTCCGCCGAGCTGCACCGGGCGACCGTCGCCCAACTCCGGGTCTCCCTGGTCGACACCGGCATCACCGACCTGGCCGTCCAGGGCGGCACGGCCGCCGCCGCGCTGCTCGCCTGCTGGTCCGCCGTCACCGGCGGCACCACCCCCACCGGCACCTACCTGGTGCTGCTGCTCGCCGGCGAGTGCTTCCGGCCCGTCCGCGACCTGGCCCGCGAATGGCACGCCGGCTACCTCGGGGCGTCCGCCGCCGACGGCCTCGCCGCCCTGCGCACCGCCGAACCGGCCGTCCCGGACACGGGAAGCGTCCCGGCCCGGTGGCACCGGGCACCCCGGATCGACTTCCAGGACGTCACCTTCACCCATCCCGGCGCCGGGGCGCCCACCCTGCGCGGCGTCACCTTCACCGCCGAGGCCGGCCGGACCACCGCGCTCGTCGGCCCCTCCGGCGCGGGCAAGTCCACCCTGCTCGGCCTGCTCCTGCGGCACCACGACCCCGGGAGCGGCCAGGTCACCGTCGACGGCCGCCCCACCGCCGCGTACACCCTGGACTCCCTGCGCCGGGGCATCGCCGTCGTCTCCCAGGAGACCTACCTCTTCCACGCCTCCATCGCGGACAACCTGCGGCTGGCCAGGCCCGGCGCCACCGACGCCGACCTGGAACGCGCCACCCGCGCCGCCGGCGTCCACGACGAGATCGCCGCCCTCCCCGACGGCTACGCCACCGTCCTCGGCGAACGCGGCGCCACCCTCTCCGGTGGTCAGCGCCAGCGCCTCGCCCTCGCCCGCGCGCTGCTCGCCGACGCCTCCGTCCTCGTCCTGGACGAGGCCACCAGCTCCGTCGACGAACGCCGCGAGGCCGCGATCGTCCGGGACCTGACGGCCGCCGCGCGCGGCCGGACCGTCCTCGTCGTCGCCCACCGGCTCGCCGCCGTGCGGCACGCCGACCGCATCGTCGTCCTCGACGGCGGCCGTGTGGACGCCGTCGGCGACCACGCCACCCTCGTCGCCGCCGGGGGACTCTACGCCGAGCTCGCCGCGGCGGGCCGTACCCAGGACGAAGGACTCGCCGCATGAGCACCGCCCACGACCTGCCCCACGGCCGGGGCGCGCTGCGTGCCCTCCTGCCGGCGCTCGCCGGACACCGGGCCCTGATCGCGCGCACCTGTGCCGCCGCCGTCGTCGAACAGGCCTCCCTGGTCGCCCTCGTCACCCTGGCCGCGTACACCGTCGGCAGCGCGGTCGGCACCGGCCGCGCCCCCTCGGCCACCACCGTCACAGCGCTCGCCGCCCTGGTCGTCCTGCGCGCCCTGACGACCTGGCGGGAGATGGACCTCTCGCACGACCTGGCCTACCGGGTCCTCGCCGAGCTGCGGGTACGGATCTTCGACGGCCTCGCCCGCAGCGCCCCCGCCCGGGTGGCGGGCCGGCGCAGCGGTGACCTGGCCGCGACGGCGATGGCCGACGTGGAGTCCCTGGAGTTCTTCTACGCGCACACCACCGCCCAACTCCTCGCCTCGGGCACCGTCCTCACGGGTGGAGCGGTGGTGCTGGCCCGGACCGAACCCTGGCTCCTCGCCGCCCTCCTCCCGGTCGCGCTGCTCCTCGCCCTGGCCCCCTTCGCCGACGCCCGCGGCCGCACGCTCCGCGGCGGCCGGACCCGGCGGGCCGCCGCCGAACTGTCCGCCGACACCGTGGAGAGCGTCGACGGCCTGCCCGAACTGCTGGCCTTCGGCGGGCTGTCCGCACGCCGCGAACGGCTGGCGGCGCGGGGCCGGACCCTCGGGGACGCCCAGCGCGCCGAGGTCACCCGCGAGGCCGTGTCCGCCGCCGTACGCGATCTGCTCATCGTCCTGGCCGTCCTCGGCGTCGTGGCCGCCGCGGCCCGCGCCGTGAGCGCCGGACGGCTCGACGGCGCCTGGGCGCCCGCGGCGATGGCCCTGGCCCTGGCCGTGCTCGGCCCGGTCGCCGAGTCCGCCCGCTCGCTCAGCCAGGCCATGGGACTGCGCGCCGCCGCCGCCCGGGTCGACGCGGCGGTCACGGCCCCGGCCCTCGCCCCCGAACCCGCCGCCCCGCGCCCGCTGCCGCCCGGCCCGCTCGGGCTGCGGCTGGAGAGGGTGAGCTTCGGCTACGGGGACCGGCCGGTGCTCCGGGACCTCGACCTCGCCGTGCCCGCCGGCCGGACGCTCGCGCTCGTCGGCGCCTCCGGCGAGGGCAAGTCCACCTGCGCCCACCTGCTGGCCCGCTTCTGGGATCCGCTCGCGGGCGCGGTCCGGCTGGTGCCCGGCACGGGCGAGCCCGTCGACCTGCGCGAACTGGCCGACACCGACCTCCGGAGCGCGATCGCCGTCGTGGGTCAGGACACCCCCCTCTTCCGGGGCACCCTGGCCGAGAACCTCCGCCTGGCCGCGCCCGACGCCGGTGACGACCGGCTGGCCGAGGTGGCGGAGCTGTGCGGCGTCGACCGCGTCGCCGCCCTCGGCACCCTGATCGAGGAGCGCGGCGCCACGCTCTCCGGCGGCCAGCGCGCCCGCATCGCCCTCGCCCGCGCGCTGCTCTCCGACCCCCGCGTCCTCGTCCTCGACGAGACCACCGCCCACCTGGACAACGGCGGCGACGCCGAACTCGCCGCCGCGCTGGCCCGCACACGTGCGGGGCGGACCACACTCGTCATCGCCCACCGGCCCGCCACCATCCGCCGGGCCGACCGGATCGCCGTGCTCCAGGGGGGCCGGATCGTGGAGGAGGGCACCTGGGAGGAGCTCACCGCCCGGCCCGGCGGCGCCCTGACCCGGGTGCTCGCCCTCGCTCCCCGCTGAGACAGGCCCACCGCTCCCGGCCGCGTCCCGCGTCCTCGCGAGCGGGTCGGGCTTGCCCGTCCGGTACGCGAGGGATCACGATCGACGGCGTCCGTCCGACCGCACAGTCCGGGAGTCCCCATGCCGGTTCCGCACACGAGCAGCACGCCCCTCCCCGGGATAGGGGTGCGCTACGACCTCACCACCCGCGAGCACCGCCGCCTGTCGGTCATCGCCCACCGCGACGGCAGCCGCACGCTGAACGCCTACCGCAGGGACGATCCCGACGAGTGCGCCCTGTCGGCCCGGCTGACGGCGGGGGAGGCGGAGGCGCTGATCGGCGCGCTGATGCCCGCCCACCACAGCTCCAGCCTCCTGTCCACCACCGACCTCGGGCTCGTCGCCGACCGGATCGAACTCTCCGCCCACGCCCACTGGAACGGGCGGACGCTCGGCGACACCCGGTTGCGCTCGGAGACCGGCGCCTCCGTGGTCGCCGTGCTGCGCCGGGCCGAGGCGATCCCCTCTCCGGCACCGGACTTCCGGCTCGTGGGCGGGGACACGCTCCTCGTGATCGGCACCCGCGAGGGCGTCGAGGCCGCCGCCGTGATCCTGGGCCGGGAGTGACCCGTTCCTCCCGGATGACCGCTCACTCCCCGCACGCGGAAAATGTCCTACGGTAAGATTCTTTACCGGGCGCTTACGCTCGACCGAGCGGAGACGCGCTCATCTTTCCTGGAAGTGGAGCGAGCGGCCGTCCGGCCGCCGCCGGTGATCGGGTTCGGGGGTGCGCCGCGGTGCGAGACACACACATCCCCCGCACGTCCGCCCCCACGGCGCCCCGAAGGCGCCGCCGCCGTCCCGCCCGGGCCGTACGCATCGACAACACGGCCCGCGACGGCGTACCCGATACCGGGCGCGCCACCGCCCGCTCCTGACGCCCCGGCGGACGGACCGCCGGGCCTCGCACCGCCGGCTCCTCCCCGGGCGGGAGCGCCGGCGTACGCCACGCACCCCGGCCCCGCCGTACCCCACGGCCGCCGCCCGCCCGCGCCACCCGTTCGCCCGCCGGCGCCCGCCGCCCTCTCGAACCGTCCCACCCGCGCAGCTCAATGGACCCGGGCCCCGCCCGCGTCCCGAAGGCACTGACGCCGTCACCGCACCCGACCGGAGGTCCGACGCCCGTGCACCACACGACCGCCCTGCTCATCGAACTCGGAGCCATCATCCTCGCCCTGGGCCTGCTCGGGCGCCTGGCCGGCCGGGTGGGCTTCTCACCGATACCCCTCTACCTGCTCGCCGGGCTCGCCTTCGGCCACGGCGGCATCCTCCCCCTCCAGGCCAGCGAGGAGTTCGTCGCCACCGGTGCCGAGATCGGCGTGATCCTGCTGCTGCTCCTGCTCGGCCTGGAGTACAGCGCCTCCGAACTCGTCACCAACCTGCGGACCCAGTACCCCTCCGGCGTCGTCGACCTGGTCCTCAACGCGGTGCCCGGCGCAGCCGCCGCGCTCCTCCTCGGCTGGGGCCCCGTCGCCGCCGTCGCCCTCGCCGGCGTCACCTGGATCTCCTCCTCCGGGGTCATCGCCAAGGTCCTCGGCGACCTCGGCCGCCTCGGCAACCGGGAGACCCCCGTCATCCTCGGCGTCCTCGTCATCGAGGACCTGGCGATGGCGCTCTACCTCCCGATCCTGACCGCCCTGCTCGCCGGGGTGAGCCTCGCCGGCGGCGCGGTCACCCTGCTCATCTCCCTCGGCACCGTCGGCGCCGTCCTCTACGTCGCCCTGCGCCACGGCCGCCTCATCAGCCGGGCCGTCTCCTCCGACAACGCCGAGATGCTCCTCCTCGTCGTCCTCGGTCTCACCCTGCTCGTCGCCGGCATCGCCCAGCAGCTCCAGGTCTCCGCCGCCGTCGGCGCCTTCCTCGTCGGCATCGCCGTCTCCGGGGAGGTCGCCGAAGGCGCCAGCACGCTCCTCACCCCGCTCCGCGACCTGTTCGCGGCCGTCTTCTTCGTCTTCTTCGGGCTCTCCACGGACCCCGCCGACATCCCGCCGGTCCTCGTCCCCGCCCTGATCCTCGCCGTGGCCACCGCCCTCACCAAGGTGGCCACCGGCTGGTACGCGGCACGGCGCGCCGGCATCGGCGGCGCCGGCCGCTGGCGGGCGGGCGGCACGCTCGTCGCGCGCGGCGAGTTCTCCATCGTCATCGCCGGTCTGGCGGTGGGCGTCGAGCCCCGCATCGGCCCGCTGGCCACCGCCTACGTCCTGATCCTCGTGCTCCTCGGGCCGCTCACCGCCCGCTTCACCGAGCCGCTCGCCCGGCGGTTCCCGCGCCGCCGCGGGCCCGCCGCCCCGGCCGCCCAGGCCCCGGCACAGGCCGAACGTACGGCCGACACCGTCGCGGTCGACGCCTGAGCATGTGAACGACCCGTGCCCCGGTCGGGTGGCCTTCGCCCCGAGATCCGCGTCGGGCCCGGCCGGGACGGTCACCGTGCGTGATCATGTCGCCCGTGATCTCGACACCCACCGGAACCGGAGGCCGCACCCGCCTCCGTACCCGCCGCCTCCTGCCCGCCGCGCTCGGCGCGCTGAGCCTCGTCCCCCTGCTCGCCGCGACCCCCTCCGCGGCCGCCCCCTCGGACGAGCGCCCCGCGGCCCCGTCCGGCGCGCGGACCCCGGCGGAGGCGGCGACCGCCGCCTACCTGGACGCCGTCCGCGCCGACCCCCGCCTCGCCCGCCGCTTCTTCGAACGCCTCCCCAAGGGCGGCGACCTGCACAACCACCTCGCCGGGGCGGTGTCCACGGAATACCTGATCCGGCTCGCCGCCGAGGACGGACTGTGCGTCGACACCCGCACGATGACCGCCGTCGCCGCCCCGTGCGGCGCCGGCACCCGCCCGGCCGCCGACGCGCTGACCGACCGGGCCTTCCACGACGCGATCGTGCGCGCCTGGTCCATGCAGGACTTCCCGCCCGGCGGCAACGGCCACGACCACTTCTTCGACGCCTTCGGCAAGTTCGGCGAGGTGACCTGGCGGCACCGGGGCAAGCTCCTCGCCGAGGTCGCCGACGGCGTCGTCCGGCAGAACCAGTTCTACCTGGAGACCATGGTCACCCCCGCCTCGGAGGGTGCCAGGAAGCTGGCGGCGGAGGTCGGCTGGACCGACGACCTCACCGCCCTCCACAAGCGGCTCACCGCCGGCGGACGCCTCGACCGGCTCGTCCAGGAGGCGCGCGCGGAGGCCGACCAGGGCGACGCCGAGTTCCGCCGGGCCGCCGCCTGCGGCACCGAGCGGGCCCGGCCCGGCTGCGCGCTGCCCGTCCGCTGGATCTCCCAGGTCTCGCGGGGCACCGCCCCCGAGCGGGTCTTCACCCAGATCGCCCTGGGCATGCGCCTCGCCGAACGCGACGGCCGCTTCGTCGCCGTCAACCTCGTCCAGCCCGAGGACGGCGCCGTCGCGCTCCGCGACTACCGCCTCCACATGCGCATGATCGCCCACCTCCGGAAGATCTACCCGAAGGCCCACGTCACCCTGCACGCGGGCGAACTGTGGCCCGGCCTGGTCAAGCCCGCCGACCTCACCTTCCACATCGCCGAGGCCGTCGGCGTCGCGGGCGCGGAACGCGTCGGCCACGGCGTCGACCTCGTCCACGAGGACGACTGGCGCCGCACCGCCCGCGCCATGGCGGACCGCCAGGTCGCCGTCGAGGTCCCCTTCACCAGCAACGCCCAGATCCTCGGCGTCAAGGGCCACGACCACCCCTTCGAGACCTACCGCGCCCACGGCGTGCCGGTCGTCCTGGCCACCGACGACCCCGGCGTCAGCCGCGTCGACATCACCCACGAGTACCAGTACGCCGCCCGGACCTACGGCCTGACCTACCCCGAGCTCAAGGACCTGGCCCGGGCGTCCCTCCAGTACGCCTTCCTGCCCGGCCGGAGCCTGTGGCGCGGCAACCCCACCCGCGACGGCTACCGCCTCACCGCGGCCTGCCGCGCCGCCCGCCCCGGCGCCGCCGAGCCCGGCGGGGCCTGCCGCGAACTGCTGACCACGAGCCCCCGCGCCGCCGCCCAGTGGCGTCAGGAGAGCGCCTTCCAGCGGTTCGAAAGCACCTTCGCCGGCCGCTGACACCGGATGCCCGTGCCCGCCGCACCCGCCGGGGCGCGGCGGGCACCGGCACGTGCCGCGAGGTTTCCGCGCCACCGCCCTCGTCGGCGCCGTGCGGATGAACGGCCTCGCCGGACTGGTCACCGCCGCCGGGTACGCCGACGAACGGACCGGCCCCCGCCTCGTCGCGGCCGTCCGGAACAACCAGGACCTCAACCAGGTCAGCGGGGAGATGCGCACCCTCGGCCGCCCGTTCCGGCGCGCCGCCGGGCCCCGGCTCAGGCCCCGACCACCAGGCGGACACCGCTGCGGGGCCGGGTCGGGATCCGGTTCAGCGGTATCCGCAGATCCTGGTCCGGGACGGCGAAGTCCAGCCGGGCCAGCTCCCGCGCCAGCACCGACAGCACCGCGACCGTGATGTCCTCACCCGGGCAGCGGTGCCCCTCACGCGGCCCCCCGCCCTGCGGGATCAGCTCGTCGCGGTGCGGACCGGCCCGCAGGAACCGTTCCGGGTCGAAGCGGTACGGCTCCTCCCACAGCGCCGGGTCGTGGTTCTGCCCGAACACGTCCAGGAGCAGCATCGTGCCGCGCGGCAGACGCTCGCCGTCCAGAACCAGGCCGTCGGGCGCGAGGGCGCCCAGGAAGGGCACGAACGGGTAGAACCGCCGGACCTCGTGCGCGAACGAGACGGCGTACGCGCCCCGGTCGCCCTCCTCCGCGAGCCGCCGCCGCACGGCCGGGCGCCGGCTCATCGCGTGCGCGGCGAAGGCCGTGAACCAGGCGATCGCGACCGTGGGCCGCACGATGTTCAGGAGCTCCACCGCCGCCGCGTGCGGATCCAGGAGCGAGCCGTCCGCCTCCCGGTGGCTCAGCACCGCCCCGAAGGGGGTGTCCGCCGCGGCGGCGCCGGACTCCCGCGCCCGGACGACCGCCCGGGACAGCAGCTCCTCCTGGCGGGCCCGCGCCCGCCGGGCCCGCAGATGCCGGGGCCCGGGCGTGGCGAAGCCGTCGACCATGGCCACGCAGTCCCTGGCCAGCCGGTCGGTGGCCGTCCGGTCGCCGCCGGGCAGCCCGGCCCAGTCGCTCACCGCGCGCGCCAGGACGAGGGCGGCCTCGTCGAAGAGGCGGACCTCCTGGCCGCGCCGGCCGCCCACGACCGCCCGGAACTCCTCCCGCACCCGCCCGGCGAGCGCGCCGACGGCGGCGGGTGGGGTGAGCCGCGCGAGGAACAGCGCCTTGCGGGCCCGGTGGTCCGCGCCGTCCAGGGTGTGCACGGCCCCCCGCCCGAAGAGCGTGTCCAGGACCGGGCCGGGCAGCGCCCCGTGCCGCCGCGCGTGGTGCTCGTCGTAGAAGTAGGCCACCGCCTCGGGCCCGTGCAGCACCCGCACCGGCCGCCCCATGAGGCGGGTGCGCAGCGGCCCGTCGCCGGGGTGGTCGCGGCGCAGCCCGGGGAGCCAGGCGTAGCCCTTGAGGAGCAGGGCGAGGGTCTTGTCGGCCGTCACGGTGCCTCCCGTTCCGGCGGCCGCGCCAGCCGGCGCTCCGCCGCGTGTGGTCACGTGCGTACGGACCCGCGTCGTATCCGTACGGCCACGGCTCCGAGAGCCGTACGGATCCGGCGACGGGCCCGGTCCACCCCCGCGGGACGGGGCCCGGAGGGGTGGCTTCCGGGAGCGACTGCCCGGGTACGGCACGATCAACCACCACGGCCGCCGGAGGCGCGCACCGGGCCCGCGCACACCGCCGACCTGGGACGAATCCCCGGCGGGGATGTCTGTCCCGCCGCCGAGGGGGTAGTCGCGCAGGCGTAAGGAAGCGACGGCGGGAGGAGGCCCCCGATGCGCGACCGCGCGGAACGGAAGGCACCCGACCGGGCGCGGAGCGACCGTCCCCGGCTCACGGACGAGGAGTTCCGGACGCTGCTGGAGGAGGCCCGCGCGGAGGTACGGCGGCGCTCGTTCGCCGCGCCGCCCCCCGCGGAGCCCGTTCCCGCCCCGGGCACGGGGCACGTGGAACCCGGCGCGGCCGCCCACTGAGCGCCCGCCCGACCGTCGCCGGCACCACCCGCAGGAGAACGATGATGGATCGCGGCAGCAACAAGTCCGGCCCCCGCCTCGACGACGCACGCAAGAAGGAGGTCGAGGGTCTGGTCCGCTCCGGCAGGCCCACCCGGGTCGAGGAGTGGCACGACCCCGAGCCGCCGGTCGACCCGCCGCCCTACGGTGAGCAGGGGGAACGCCGCACGGGAGAGGAGAGCTGACATGACCGGGGACCCCTCGGCCGCGGAGGACGCGCGCGGGGACGACGTTCACCAGCCGGAAGGCTCGGACGCCACCGACCGGCCCGGCGGCCCGCCCGACCCCGAGAACGAGCTCGGCACCGGTCCCACGGAGTCCCTGGAGGGCCCGGGCTGGTCGCCGCCCGAACGGCCGCGCGCCGTCACCGCGTACGGGACCACCCCGCGGGAGCAGCGCGAGGGCGCCCCGCTCGACGACCGGCTCGCCGAGGAGCAGCCCGACATCGGGCCCGGCGACGGTGACGAGCTGGGCGACCTGCCCGACGGCGAGGGGGAGCCCCTCGACCAGGAGGCCGGCGCCACCCGCGCCGGACGTCTGGCCGCACCCGACTCCGGCGTCCCCGGCGGCGTGACCGCCAGGGACGTCGGCCCGGACGACGGCATCGCGACCGCCGAGGAGGCGGCCGTGCACCGCGACACGGACGTCGACGGCGCGTCGTACGGATCCCCGGACGACGACCTCCCCGAGACCTGAGCGCGGGCAGGCCCCGCCCGGCCCCGGAAGGGGAGCGGGCGGGGTCAGCCGCGCGAGGACGGGCCGTTCTCCTCCAGCAGGTCGAGGACGGCCCGTTCGATCGCGCCCTGTGTGGCGGGCTGCCCGAACACCCCGTGCTCGCCGAGCCGTTCGAGCGCCGGGGCGACGGTCACTCCCTCCGCGTACCGCTCCAGCACCGCCGGCGCGATGTACGAGGCCCGGCAGACCGCGGGGGTGTTGCCCAGGTACGAGGCGACCTCGCGGACGGCTCGCACCACCGCACGGCGGCGCGCCGTCACCGACTCGCGGCCGGCCCGCTCGGACACGGCGAGCGCCACCGCCGCCAGAACCGTGGCGTGCCAGGTGCGGAAGTCCTTCGCGCTCAGCTCCACCCCCGCCTTCTCCCGCAGGTAGGCGTTGAGCTCCCCGGCCCGCACCTCGTGCCAGGCCCGCCCCTCCCAGTACGCGAACACCTGGTCACCGCCGCCCCTGCGGCGCAGCAGGGCCCGCACCACCCGGCGGACCTCCTCGTCCACCACGGAGGCGGTGATGTAGTTCCCGGACTTCCCCGGGTAGGCGAAGGCGATCTCTTCCCGGGAACAGCGGACGTGTTCGCGCAGGAGCGTCGTCAGCCCGTACGACTCGTTGTCCCGCCGGTAGCGGTCGCCCCCCACCCGGAAGAACCCCAGGTCCAGGAGGCGGGCCGCGCAGGCGAGCACCCGCTCGCGGCAGAGGCCCCGGCGGGCGAGGTCCTCCTCCACCGCGCGCCTCAGCCGGGGGAGGGCGGCCGCCGCCTCCCGTACGTGGGCGTGCTTGGCGCGCTCCTGCCGGGCCCGGAACTCCGGGTGGTAGAGGTACTGGCGGCGGCCCGCCGCGTCGGTGCCGATGGCCTGCAGGTGTCCGTTCGGCCAGGGGCAGATCCACACGTCCCGCCAGGCGGGCGGGATGGCGAGAGCACGCACCCGCTCCTTCCCGGCGGGCCCCAGCGGTCGGCCCGTCTCGTCCAGCAGCCGGAAGCCCCGGCCGTGGCGCACGCGCCGCCAGCCGGGACGCTCGGGATCGCTCGTCCGCAGTCGCACGCCTCACGGTTGCCCCCGCCATCCCTCGCGTACTCCTCGGCGCCGCCGGGCCCGCCCGCGCCCGGCGGCTCACCCGGACGGCGGCGCGGGCAGGTTCACCTCGGCGCGGCGGGGCATGCGTGGGAACGGAAGGGCCCGGCCGCGCGCCGGGCACGGTTCGGACAGGAAGGACGCCCATGGACGGCATCGTGCTGCTCCGCGAGGACCACAAGACGGTGGAGAAGCTGTTCAAGGAGTTCGAGCGGGCAGGCGAGGACGCGCACCGCCGGAAGCGGGAGATCGCCGACGAGGTCATCAAGGAGCTCACCGCCCACGCCTGGATCGAGGAGCGGATCTTCTACCCGGCGGCCCGGGAGGCGGCGCCCGACACCAAGGACCATGTCCTGGAGAGCGTCGAGGAGCACCACGCCGTGCTGTGGATGCTGTACGAACTCGTGGACTTCG
>NZ_JAPSIW010000713.1 GCF_031178505.1 Streptomyces sp.
GTCACCGGGGCTGGAGAAGGTGACCTGCTCACCGTCAACGGCGATGGTGCCCTCGTCCGGCTTCTGCATGCCGTAGAGGATCTTCATGAGGGTCGACTTGCCGGCGCCGTTCTCGCCGATGAGGGCGTGCACGGTGCCCTTGCGGACCGTGATGGCGATGTCCTTGTTGGCGACGACGCCGGGGAATCGCTTGGTGATGCCGTGCAGTTCTACGGCAGGGGGGCTGGACGCGTTGATGACGCACTCTCCTTGGCCGGAAGGAGTGGGAGCGGGAGGGCAGGGCGGGGCGAAGTTATCGTGCCGGGGAGACATCTACACGCGTAGCGCTGCCGAAAAGTGAAATCCCGTGGGGGAATGGGGCCGAGGCCCGGTTCCGGTGGGGGTGCCACCGGAGCCGGGCCCGCGGCTCAGGTCGTGACCTGCGTCCTTACGGAGCGGTCTTGACCGTGATCTTGCCGTCGACGATGTCCTTCTTCGCCTTGTCCACGGCGGCGATGACGTCGGTCATCTTCTTGTACGCCGGGTTGGAGTCGGCCAGGCCGACACCGTCCGCGGCGAGGCCGTAGCGGACCTCGCCGCTCTGCGGCTTGCCGTCCTTGACCGACTTGATCAGGTTGAAGACGGAGTCGGCGACGTCCTTGGTCACCGAGGTGAGGATGTGCTCCTTGTACTTGGAGAGACCCACCTGGTTGTACTGGTCGGAGTCGACACCGATCGCCCACTTGCCGTCGCTGGCGGCGGCCTCGATGGCACCGGCGCCGGCCAGACCGGCGGCGGCGTAGATCACGTCGGCGCCCTTGTCGAGCTGGCCCTGCGCGGCGGCCTTGCCCAGGTCGGGCTTGGAGAAGCCGTCGAAGTTCGGGGGCTGGGTCAGGTACTGGGTGAGCACCTTCGCCTTGGGGTTGGTGTCCTTGACGCCCTGGGCGAAGCCCGCCTCGAACTTCTTGATCAGCGGGACCTCGACACCGCCGATGAAGCCGACCGTGCCGGTCTTGGACGCCTTGGCGGCGGCGACGCCGGCCAGGTAGGAGCCCTGCTCCTCGTTGAAGACCAGGTTGGCGATGTTGTCGCCGGTCTTCGAGGTGTCGTCGATCAGACCGAAGGTGGTCTTCGGGTACTGCTTGGCGACCTTCTCGATGGCCGGGGCGTAGGCGAAGCCGACGCCGATGACCGGGTTGTTGCCGGCGCGGGCCAGCGCGGTGAGGCGCTGCACCTTGTCGGCGTCACCCTCGCCGTCCGACGGCTCGCCCTCGGCGATCTTGGCGCCCAGCTCCTCCTGGGCGCGCTTGAGACCCGCGTAGGCGGCGTCGTTGAACGACTGGTCGCCGCGGCCGCCGATGTCGTACGCGATGGCGGCCTTCGTCGCCTTCGAGTCGGAACCGGAACCGGACTCCGTCGAAGACTTGCCACACGCGGTGGCCGAGAGGGCGAGCGCCGCGGAGGCGATGCCCACGGTCGTGATCCTGGTGATCCGGCGCAAGAGGAGGGTCCCTTCAAGACTGACCGAAAGCGCCTCTTCCGGCGCTGGTTTCGCGGCGATCGTAACGCGCGTAGATGTCAGTTAAAGACCCGTTCATGAGTCGTTATCGGATCGTCGCGAACCGGCCGGGAGAGGCGACCGGGGGCGTTCGGCCCGGTACAGCCGGTTATATCGGCGGGCCCTCCGGCCGATCCGGAATCCGTGCGCGGCACGCCGTGGGTTGGGCCGGACGGCTGAGCGGGCGGTGCCGAGCGGGGCGCGGCCCCCCGCGGACGCGCCCGGCCGCGGGGGGCGGGCGCGGAACGGCGGGCCGCGGGGGGTCAGGCGGTGGCGTCGATGAGGGCCGCGGCCGTGAACAGTTCGACGGCGGTCTCGATGCAGCGCTCGTCCACGTCGAAGTCGCCGGCGTGGAGGTCGCGGACGCGGGTGTCGCCCGGGGTGCGGACGCCGAGGCGGGCCATGGCGCCGGGGACGTGCTCCAGATACCAGGAGAAGTCCTCGCCGCCGAGGCTCTGCTCGGTGTCCTCGATGGCGAGCGGGCCGAGGCGGGCGGTCATGGCGTCGCGGAGCAGCTCGGTGACGACCGGGTCGTTGACGACCGGCGGGACGCCCCGGACGTAGTTGACGGTCGACTTCGCCCGGTGCAGGGTCGCGATCTCGTCCACGGCCGCGTGCACCAGGTCGGGCGCTTCGCGCCAGGTGCGCAGGTCGAGGCAGCGGACGGTGCCGGAGAGCTCGGCGTGCTGCGGGATGACGTTCGGCGCGTGGCCGGATTCGATGCGGCCCCAGGTGACCGAGAGGCCGGAGCGGGCGTCGACGCGGCGGGCGAGCACGGCCGGGACGTCGGTGGCGATCCGGGCGGCGGCGGTGACCAGGTCGGTGGTGAGGTGCGGGCGGGCGGTGTGGCCGCCGGGCCCGTCGAGGGTGATCTCCAGGCGGTCGCAGGCGGAGGTGATGGGGCCGGCGCGCAGGCCGATCTTCCCGGCGTCCACCCGCGGGTCGCAGTGGAGGGCGATGATCCGGCCGACGCCGTCCAGGACGCCGGCGGCCACGGCCTCGGCGGCGCCGCCGGGCAGCACCTCCTCGGCGGGCTGGAAGAGGAGCCGTACGGCGTTGGGCAGCAGGCCCTCGCGGTCGAGCTCGGCGAGGACCAGGCCGGCGCCGAGGACGGTGGTGGTGTGGACGTCGTGACCGCAGGCGTGGGCGCGGTTCGGCACGGTGGACCGGTAGGGGACGGTCTTGACGTCGGGGATGGGCAGCGCGTCGAGGTCGGCGCGGAGGGCCAGCATGGGGCGGCGCCCGTCCCAGGTGCCGATGTCACAGATGAGGCCGGTGCCGGCTGGGAGAACCTTCGGCGCGAGGCCGGCCGCCTCCAGGCGGGCCTTGAGCGCGGCGGTCGTACGGAACTCCTGGTTCCCGAGCTCGGGGTGCATGTGCACATCCCTGCGGAACGCGATCAGTTCGGCGCGCAGGGGTGCGGACAGTGTTCCGGGCAGGGTGGCGGAGCCGGGCTCACGGGACGTCAACTGGTTCACCTTTTGAAGGGTATGCCCACGCGGTGATCAACTGCCCGTCGATCACCAAAAGTTCAACCCGTTAGGGGAAAGAATCTCGGTTCATCAGGTATGACGAGGGCTCCCTGTGGGTAAGCTCACCCGAATTCGAGCCGGTCGGTTCGGGAGGTCGCGCGGGCCGTGAGCCGGTCGACCTCGTGGGCGGCGGTGCCCGCCACCCCCGCCAGGAAGCCCTGGGCGCGGGGTGAGGCGGTGGCCCGGAGCCACTCGGGCTCGATCGCGCAGACGGCGACCCTGACCCCCGTCCCCGAGAGGGCGAGCGGCAGGGTGTGGACGACCGTTGAGGGAAAGCTCACGATCGTACGGCCGATCGGGCCGCGCCGGGCGATCAGCTCCAGGGGCAGTTCGGGCCGGACCACCTGCAGGCCGGTCTCGACGGCGATCCGGTGCAGCTTCTCGGCGCTCTCGCGGCGGTGGGCGAAGTAGCGGGTGGCGCCGTGGGTCCGGGCGAGGCGGGTGACCACCCGCAGGTACTGGTCGGCGTCGACGACGCCGGTCTCGACCAGGGAGGTC
>NZ_JAPSIW010000714.1 GCF_031178505.1 Streptomyces sp.
CGGAGGACCTGGAGTCGGAGGAGCTCCAGGAGGACGCCCAGGCGTCCGGGTGCACGGCCATCGCCAAGTGCTCCGACCGCCAGATAGTCAAGGTGACTGGTACCTTGCGCACGGTGACGCTGCGTCCGCGGGCCGGTGTACCCGCGCTGGAGGCCGAGCTGTTCGACGGCACGGCACCGCTGGACGTCGTGTGGCTGGGCCGGCGGTCCATCGTGGGCATCGAGCCCGGCCGCAGGCTGATCGCCTCCGGCCGGATCTCCCTGAGCCACGGCCGGCGCGTCCTCTTCAACCCCAAATACGAGCTCCGACCGCTCGGACAGGAGTAGCCGGTGACGTCTCTCGACAAGCCGACGGCCGACCGGACGGGCCCGCTCGGCCCGACGGACCCCACGGGCCGGACGGGACCGACGGGCCCCGCCGGATCGGTGGACCAGTCCGCGCAGGCCGACAAGGCGGTGACCGAGGCCGCCCTGTTCGAGGCCTTCGGCGGCCTGCGGGGCATGATCGAGACGGTGCTGCCCGGCCTGCTGTTCGTCACGATCTTCACGGTCAACAAGAACCTGCACGTCTCGGCCGTCGCCGCCCTGGCCGTCTCGCTGGTCCTCGTCGCCGTCCGGCTGATCCGCCGCGACACCGTCAAGCACGCCTTCAGCGGCGTCTTCGGCGTCGCCTTCGGTGTCGTCTTCGCGATGATGACGGGCAACGCCAAGGACTTCTACCTGCCGGGCATGCTGTACACCCTGGGCCTCGCCCTGGCGTACATCGTCACCACTCTCGCCGGCGTCCCGCTGATCGGCCTCATCCTCGGCCCGGTCTTCAAGGAGAACCTCTCCTGGCGCACCCGTAACCCCGGACGCAAGAAGGCCTACGCGAAGGCCAGCTGGGCCTGGGGCCTGATCCTCCTCGGCAAGTGCGCGATCCTCTTCCCGCTGTACTGGTGGGCCGACCCCACCAAGTTCGGCTGGGTGTCGGTCGCCCTGAAGATCCCGCCGTTCCTGCTCGCCGTCTACCTGACCTGGGTCTTCCTGGCGAAGGCCCCGCCGCCGATCGACGTCTTCGCCGAGATGGAGGCGGAGGAGCGCGCCGAGAAGGAGCGCAAGGCGGCCGCGCAGCGCCCCGGCACCGGGGGCGGCCCCGAGGCCTGACGGCCACCACGCCGCCGTACCCGCACACGCGGGAAGGGCCCGGACCCCGGTCGGTGACGACGGGGTCCGGGCCCTTGCGCGTGAGCTCGGGGGCGCGGGCGGTGGTACGGCGCCGGGCCGCGGGGGACGCGGTCGTACGGCCCCGGCGGCGGCGTGCCCCAGCCCGCCTCAGTCCTCGGTGATCTCCCGGCGGACGGACAGCAGGTCCTCCAGCTGCTCCTCGCGCGCCTGGGCGGCCACGAACAGAAGCTCGTCGCCCGCCTCCAGCGTCTCCTCCGCGCTCGGCGTGAGGACCCGCGAGCCGCGGATGATGGTGACGAGGGAGGTGTCCTGGGGCCAGGCCACGTCGCCCACCGCCGTCCCCGCGATGGCCGACTCCGGCGGCAGCGTCAGCTCCACCAGGTTGGCGTCGCCGTGACTGAAGCGGAGCAGCCGGACCAGGTCGCCGACGCTCACCGCCTCCTCCACCAGGGCCGACATCAGACGCGGCGTCGACACCGCGACGTCCACACCCCAGGCCTCGTTGAACAGCCACTCGTTCTTCGGGTTGTTGACGCGGGCGACGACCCGCGGCACGCCGTACTCCGTCTTGGCGAGCAGCGACACGACCAGGTTCACCTTGTCGTCGCCGGTCGCCGCGATCACCACGTTGCAGCGCTGCAACGCGGCCTCGTCGAGCGAGGTGATCTCACAGGCGTCGGCGAGCAGCCACTCGGCCTGCGGCACCCGCTCCACCGAGATGGCGGTCGGCGCCTTGTCGACCAGCAGCACCTCGTGCCCGTTCTCGAGCAGCTCGCCGGCGATGGAACGGCCCACCGCGCCCGCGCCCGCAATTGCGACACGCATCAGTGACCGCCCTCCTCGGGACCCTCGGCGAAGACCGCCTCGACCTTCGCGATGTCCTCCGTACGCATCATCACGTGCACCAGATCACCCTCCTGGAGCACCGTCTGGGAGGTCGGCAGGACCGCCTCGCCCAGCCGGGTGAGGAACGCGACACGGACGCCGGTCTCCTCCTGCAGGGTGCTGATCTTGTGGCCGATCCAGGCGGGGGAGGTGTGCACCTCGGCGAGCTGGACACCACCGCTCGGGTCCCGCCACAGCGGCTCCGCGCCCGAGGGCAGCAGCCGGCGCAGCATCTGGTCGGCGGTCCAGCGGACCGTGGCCACGGTCGGGATGCCCAGACGCTGGTAGACCTCGGCACGGCGCGGGTCGTAGATGCGCGCGGCGACGTTCTCGACGCCGAACATCTCGCGCGCCACCCGGGCGGCGATGATGTTGGAGTTGTCGCCGCTGCTCACCGCGGCGAAGGCGCCGGCCTCCTCGATGCCCGCCTCACGCAGGGTGTCCTGGTCGAAGCCGACACCGGTGACGCGCCGGCCGCCGAAGCCCGAGCCCAGACGGCGGAAAGCCGTCGGGTCCTGGTCCACCACCGCGACGGTGTGGCCCTGCTGTTCGAGCGTCTGCGCGAGAGCGGCTCCCACTCGCCCGCAGCCCATGATGACGATGTGCACGTCCCCTTACCCCGCACTCCTGATCGCCCTGCTGACCTGCGAAAACACCCTGCTCACAACTTTCCTCACCCGATAGCCCGGGCCATGGCGGGCAACGCCCTTGCCGGGTTGCCCGGTCCGAGCTTAAGCGGCAACGCTGGCCGGGACCGCATCCGAGGTGGTAGTCAGGGAGATTCGGTGCGCATCGGGGGTGCCGATGCACATGGCTCTTTTCGAACGCTTACGATCCTCTCCGTGTCCAAACTGACCGACGTGCCCAAACGCATCCTGATCGGGCGGGCCCTGCGCAGCGACAGGCTGGGAGAAACCCTCCTTCCCAAGCGGGTCGCCCTCCCCGTCTTCGCCTCCGACCCGCTGTCCTCGGTGGCGTACGCACCAGGCGAGGTGCTGCTGGTCCTCTCCATCGCGGGCCTGTCGGCGTACCACTTCAGCCCCTGGATCGCGCTGGCGGTCGTCGTCCTGATGTTCACGGTCGTCGCCTCGTACCGGCAGAACGTGCACGCGTACCCGAGCGGCGGCGGCGACTACGAGGTCGCCAACACCAACCTGGGGCCCAAGGCCGGCCTGACCGTCGCGAGCGCGCTGCTCGTCGACTACGTCCTCACCGTCGCCGTCTCGATCTCCTCGGGCATCGAGAACCTCGGCTCCGCCGTGCCCTTCGTCGTCGAGCACAAGGTGGCCTCGGCCGTCGCCGTGATCGTGCTGCTGACGCTGATGAACCTGCGCGGCGTCAAGGAGTCGGGCACCCTCTTCGCCATCCCGACGTACGTCTTCGTCGCCGGCGTCTTCCTCATGATCGCCTGGGGCGCGTACCGGGGCATCGTCCTCGGCGACACCATGAAGGCCCCCACCGCCGGCTTCGAGATCAAGCCCGAGCACCAGGGCCTGGCCGGTTTCGCACTGGT
>NZ_JAPSIW010000097.1 GCF_031178505.1 Streptomyces sp.
CACCCTGCGCGACGTCAGCCTCTCCTACGGCGACCGCCTCCTCCTCGACCACGTCTCCTTCAGCGTCCGGCCCGGCGAGAAAGCCTTCGTCGTCGGTGAGAACGGCTCCGGGAAGTCCACCCTGCTGCGCCTCATCGACGGCACGGAGAGCCCGGACGAGGGCGAGGTTCTCGTCCGCTTCCCCGGGGCCGTCGCCCGGCTCGGACAGACCCTCGGCGAGACGTACGGCGTCGGCCCCGGGCACACCGTCCGGGACACCGTCGACCTCGCCCTCGCCGAGCTCCGCCGGACGGAGGCGGAGCTGCGCGTCGCGGAGGAGCGGCTCGCCGCGGCCGGGCCCGCGGAGCTCGCCGCCTACGGGGACCTCCTCGACCGCTACGAGGAGCTGGGCGGCCACCGGGCCGACGCCGTCGTCGCCGCGGCCCTGCACGACCTCGGACTCGGTCACCTCACCCCCGGCCGCCGCCTCGCCACTCTCTCCGGCGGCGAGCAGGCCCGGCTCGCCCTCGCCTGCGTCCTCTCCTCCGGCGCCGAGCTGCTCCTGCTCGACGAGCCGACCAACCACCTCGACCGGGACGCCGTGCGCCGGCTCCAGGACCGGATCGCCCGCCACCGCGGCACCGCCGTCGTCGTCACCCATGACCGGGCCTTCCTCGAGTCCACCGCGACCGTCGTCCTGGAGGTGGACCGGGACACCCGTGCGGTCACCCGGTACGGCGACGGCTGGGCCGGATACCGCGAGGCCCGCGCCGCGGCGCACCGCCGGCGGGTCCAGGACCACCAGGAGTGGCGGGAGGAGCTGGCCCGGACCGAGGAGCTCGTCGCCGCCTCCGGCCGGCGCCTTGCCACCACCGCCAGGGACCCCGGCCAGGGCTTCGGCAAGCACCGGCGCTCCCACGAGAACAAGCTGTCCGGACAGGTGCGGGCCGCCCGCCGCCGCCTGGAGGAACTGCGCCGCGACCCGGTTCCCCCGCCGCCCGAGCCGCTGACCTTCCGCGGCCGGTTCGCCCCCACGCCCGGGTCGGGGGAGCGGTACGAGCAGGGGAGCGGCGACCCCCTCGCCGAGCTGCGCGGGGTCACCGTCGCCGGCCGGCTCGCCGTGGAGAAACTGCGGATCCACGCCGGCGACCGGCTGCTGGTGAGCGGACCGAACGGCGCGGGGAAGAGCACGCTGCTCGCGCTCCTCGCCGGAGAGCTGCGGCCCGACACCGGCACCGTCCGCCTCTCCGTGCCCACCGGCCACCTCACCCAGGAGCTGCGCCCCGAGCCCGGCCCCGACCCGCGGGGTGCCGTCACGCAGCGGCGGGTCCTCGACGCGTACGCGGAGGGCAGGCCCGGGCACCCCGACACGTACGCGGACGAGCTCCTGGCGCTGGGCCTCCTGCGGGAGGAGGACCTGCGTCTTCCGGTGCGCGTGCTCTCCGTCGGGCAGCGCCGCCGCCTGGAACTGGCCCGGATCGTCTCCCGCCCCGCCGGCCTCCTGGTCCTCGACGAGCCCACCAACCACCTGGCCCCCGGCCTGGTGGAGGAGCTGGAGACGGCCCTCGCCCGGTTCGGCGGGGCCGTGGTCGCCGTCTCGCACGACCGCCGCTTCCGCGAACGGTTCGGCGGCACCGCCGTGGAGCTGCGCGCGGGGCGGCCGGTGGGCCCGGCCGGCAGCGGATGAGACGCGCGGACGGGCCCCCACCCGGGCGCGGACGGGCCCCCGCCCGCCGCCGCGGAGGGAATGGGCCCGTCCGGCCCGTTTCGGGAGCGGCGGCCCTGGCAAGTCGCCCGTCATGATGCACTTCGGCTACACGATGATGACCGAGCAGGCGGGGCCACGGGAGCTGGTCGACCACGTGGTCGAGGCGGAACGGGTCGGATTCGACTTCTCCGTCATCTCCGACCACTCCTTCCCCTGGCTGGAGTCCCAGGGGCACGCCCCCTACGCCTGGAGCGTCCTCGGCGCGGCGGCGCAGGCCACCTCCCGCATCCCGCTGATGACGTACGTCACCTGTCCGACCTTCCGCTACCACCCCGCCGTGATCGCCCAGAAGGCGGCGACCCTCCAGCTCCTGTCCGAGGGCCGCTTCCGCCTCGGCCTCGGCTCGGGCGAGAACCTCAACGAGCACATCGTCGGCCGCGGCTGGCCCTCCGCCCGCGTGCGCCTGGAGATGCTGGAAGAGGCCACCGAGATCATCCGCGCGCTGTTCGACGGCGGATACGTCACCCACCACGGCAAGCACTTCCAGGTCGACAACGCCCGGGTCTGGGACCTCCCCGACACCCCGCCGCCGGTCGGCATCGCCGTCTCCGGCTCCCGCTCCTGCGAACTCGCCGGCCGCCTGGGCGACCTGCTGATCGCCACCGAACCGAAGCGCGACCTGATCGACGCCTTCGACACCCACGGCGGGGCGGGCAAGCCCCGGATCGGGCAGCTGCCCATCTGCTACGGCGCCGACCGCGAGGAGGCCGTCGCCCGCGCCCACGAGCAGTTCCGCTGGTCCCTCGGGGGCTGGCGCCTCAACGCCGAGCTGCCGCTGCCGTCCGGCTTCGACCAGGCCACCGCGTACGTCACTCCGGAGGACGTGGCGCAGAACATCCCCTGCGGTGACGACGTCGACGCGGTCCTGGAGGCCGTCCGGCCCTACGCCGAAGCGGGCTTCACCGACCTCGCCCTCGTCCAGATCGGCGGCTCCCAGCAGCTCCCCTTCCTCCGCTGGGCCGAGACCACCCTCCTGCCCGCCCTCCGAGAGCTGTGAGGAGGACCCCCGTGGCCCCCGACCCCGACCACGGCCCCGGCCGGGCCGCCCTCTTCGACGTGGACGGCACCCTCGCCGACACCAACCACCTCCACGTCGTCGCCTGGTGGGAGGCCCTGCGCCAGGGCGGCCACCAGGTGCCCGCCCACGCCATCCACCGGGCGATCGGCCTCCCCGGCGACCAGCTCCTCGACCACCTCCTGGGGGAGGACCGCGACCACGCGGGCGACGAGCGGCTCAGCCACGCCCACGACACCCTCTACGGCACCTTCTTCGAGCGGCTGACCGCCCACGACCGGGCGGCCGACCTGCTCAGGACGCTGGCCGACGACGACTGGAAGGTCGTCCTCGTCACCTCCGCCAAGGACCGGGAGCTCACCGCGCTGCGCCGGGCGATCGACGCCGACGACGCGATCACCGCCACCGCCACCTCCGACGACGTCGACGCGGGAAAACCCGCCCCCGACCCCGTCGAGCACGCGCTCTCCCTGGTGGGCGTCACCCCCGACCGTGCCGTGTTCGTGGGGGACAGCGTCTGGGACATGCGCGCCGCGAGCCGGGCCGGCGTCGCCCGGGTCGCCCTGCTGTGCGGCGGCATCCCCCGGGCCGACCTCACCGAGGCGGGCGCCACCGCCGTGTACGACGACCCGGCCGCCCTCCTCGACGGCCTCGGCACCAGCCCCTTCGCCGGTGTGCCGGACCCGGACCCCGCCCCGCCGCCCGGCTCCGGGTGACCGGCGCGCCAGGGAACCGGCGGAGGACAGGGGAGGGGACCGGCGGAAGACGGTCCCCTCCCGGCATACCCTCGATCCGTGAAACCCTCCCGCCTGCACCGCGTCGCCGTCCTCGTCCTCGACGGCGCCAAGCCGCTCGACGTCGGCATACCCGCGCAGGTCTTCACGACCCGCGCGAGCATGCCGTACGAGGTCAGGGTCTGCGGCGCCGAACCCGGCACGGTGACCGGCGGCGACGGACTCTCCTACCAGGTCGCCCACGGCCTCGACGCCCTCACCTGGGCCGACATCGTCTTCGTCCCCGGCTACCGCTTCCCCGACCGCGAGGACCCGCCGGCGGCCGTCGTCGACGCGCTGATCGCCGCGCACACGCGCGGCGCGCGCCTCGCCGCCATCTCCACCGGCGCCTTCGCGCTCGCCGCCACCGGCCTCCTCGACGGCAAGCGCGCCACCACCCACTGGCACTACACCCAGGCGCTCGCGGCGAAACGCCCGCACGTCCGCGTCGACGAGAACGTGCTGTTCGTCGACGAGGGCAGCGTCCTCACCTCCGCCGGCGCCGCCTCCGGCATCGACCTGTGCCTGCACATCCTGCGCGGCGACCTCGGCGTGGCCGCCTCCAACCACGCCGCCCGCCGCCTCGTCGCCGCCCCGTACCGCAGCGGCGGCCAGGCCCAGTACGTACCCCGCAGCGTGCCCGAACCGCTCGGCGAGCGGTTCGCCGCCACCCGCGAGTGGGCCCTGCACCGGCTGGGCGAACCCCTCACCCTCGACCTCCTCGCCCGCCACGCCGCCGTCTCCCCCCGCACCTTCTCCCGGCGCTTCGTCGAGGACACCGGCTACACCCCCATGCAGTGGGTGATGCGCGCCCGCCTCGACATGGCCCGCGAGCTCCTGGAACGGTCGGAGCGCGGTGTCGAGCAGATCGCGGCCGACGTCGGACTCGGCACCGGCGCCAATCTGCGCCTGCACTTCCAGCGGATCCTCGGCACCACGCCCAGCGAGTACCGGCGCACCTTCGCCCAGAACGACTGACAACGGTCCGCGCCGCTCCTCCGCACCCGCCCTGACCTGCCCGGACCGTCGCCGGCGGCGGTTGGCGTGATCCTTTCGGACCGTGGCGATCACGCCGCTGTCACCGGCGGGCGCGCCGCGCGAACCTGGGGTCGAAACGGAAGGGACCCCGCTCATGACTCGCATCGCCATCAACGGATTCGGCCGCATCGGACGCAACGTGCTGCGCGCCCTGCTCGAACGCGACACCGCGCTCGAGATCGTCGCCGTCAACGACCTGACGGAGCCCGCAGGCCTCGCGCGGCTGCTCGCCTTCGACTCCACCTCCGGCCGCCTCGGCCGGCCGGTCTCCGTGGACGGCGACACCCTCGTCGTCGACGGCCGCCGCATCAAGGTGCTCGCCGAGCGCGAGCCGGCCAACCTGCCGTGGGCCGAACTCGGCGTCGACATCGTCCTGGAGTCGACCGGCCGCTTCACCTCCGCCAAGGCGGCCCGCGCGCACATCGACGCGGGCGCGAAGCGGGTCCTCGTGAGCGCCCCCGCCGACGGCGCCGACGTCACCCTCGCCTACGGCGTGAACACCGACGCCTACGACCCGGACCTGCACACCATCGTGTCGAACGCGTCCTGCACCACCAACGCGCTCGCCCCGCTCGCCGCCGTCCTGGACGAACTCGCCGGCATCGAGCACGGGTTCATGACCACCGTGCACGCCTACACCCAGGAGCAGAACCTCCAGGACGGCCCGCACCGCGACGCCCGCCGCGCCCGCGCCGCCGCCGTCAACATCGTGCCGACGACCACCGGCGCCGCCAAGGCGATCGGCCTCGTCCTGCCCAACCTGGACGGCAAGCTCTCCGGCGACTCGATCCGCGTCCCCGTCCCGGTCGGCTCGATCGTCGAGCTCAACACCACCGTCGCCCGCGACGTGACCCGCGAGGACGTCCTGGCCGCCTACCGCGCCGCCGCCGAGGGCCCGCTCGCCGGCGTCCTGGAGTACTCGGAGGACCCGCTGGTCTCCTCCGACATCACCGGCAACCCGGCCTCGTCCATCTTCGACGCCGACCTCACCCGCGTCGACGGCCGCCACGTCAAGGTCGTCGCCTGGTACGACAACGAATGGGGCTTCTCCAACCGCGTGATCGACACGCTGGAGCTGCTCTCCGCCCGCTGACGGCACCCGCTCCGGCTCCCCGCGGCGGCCCTTTCCCGCCTCCTCCTCGCGGCTCACCGCCGGCGGGGAGCCGGCTCACCCTCCGGGTCGAACCACCCGAGAGCGGCGGGCAGTTCGACCCGGGACCTGATCCCGAGCCGCGCGTACACGCCCCGCAGATGGTGGTCGACCGTCCGCGGGCTCAGGCCCAGCCGCTCGGCGATCTCCCGGTTCGTGGCGCCCTGCGCGACGAGCCGGGCGATCCGCTGCTGCTGCGGGGTCAGTTCGCCCACCGCCTCCGGATCGGCGGCGCTGCCGCTGGTCGCCCCGGTGGCCCGCAGCTCGCCCCGGGCACGGTCCGCCCAGCCCGGCGCGGCCGCCCGCTCGAAGGTCACCAGCGCGTCCCGCAGCGGCCCGCGCGCCTCACCGGGACGCCGCCGCCTGCGCAGCCAGGTGCCGTACGCCAGGAGGGTGCGGGCCCGCTCGAAGTCGTTGCCGGCGCCCTCGTGCCGCAGCACCGCCTCCCCGAACCAGCGGGCCGGCTCCTCGCCCCGCGCCAGCAGCGCCCGGCACCGCGCCCACTGGGCCGGTGCCTGCCCGTCCACCCCCAGACCCGCCCACACCGCGTACTCGGACGTCGCCTCCCGCGCCTCCGCGACCCGCCCGGCCGCGACCGCCGCCTCCACGAAGCACGGCACGACCATCATCCGCAGCGCGAAGTGCCCGCCCCGGGGCCCGGGACGCACGAGCGGCCGCAGCCGCGCCGCCGCCTGATCGGCCAGCCCCCGCCCCAGCTCACCGCGGGCCAGCGCCCACTCGGCGAGCGTCACCGCCTGCGCGAGGCCGTGCGGCCGCGCGATCGCCAGCGCCCGCCCGGCATGCTCCACCACCGCCGCGCCCTCGCCCGTGACCGACGCCACCAGCGCCAGTACGGCGTGCTGGTGCGCCGCCACATTGCGCTGACCCGTCAGCTCGGCGGCCCGCAGTCCCTCCCGGGCGGTGCGCGCCGCCAGGCTGTGGTTCCCGGCCCGCAGCTCCGCGTAGGCCAAGTGCTCCAGCGCACGCGGCAGCAGAGCCGTGCGGTGCTCCGCCCTGGCCCGGGCGAGCGCCCGCCCGTGCACCCGGGCCGCCGCGTCCGTGTCGCCGAGCACGAGCGCCGCCGAACCCGCCCGCAGCAGGAGCCGCGGCTCGTCCGACGCCCCGTCGAGGGCGACCACCCGGGAGAGCGCGGTACGGGCCTCGTCGAGCCGCTCGGTCAGCGCGGCGCGCAGCCCGTCGAGGAAGTCCCGCTCGGTGCCCCGCCGTTCCCGCGCCCCTTCCAGGGCGGCCAGACACGCCGGGACGTCCCCCGCCGCCCAGGCCGCCTCCATCGCCAGGAACCGGGCGTCGGCGGCCTCCACCGGCGCCTGACTCCCGAGGAGTTCGGCCGCTCGCAGCAGCGACGCGTGCGCGTCCATCACCGGGCCGCCCGCCAGCGCCGCAAGGCCGCGCACCAGCAGGGAACGCCCGCGGGCCGCCGCCCCGCGGGCCCGTACCGGGACGGGCGGACCGAGCCGGTCGGCCCGGTGGCGCTCACCGGGGCTCCGCCCGTCCACCCCGTCCGCCGGCGCCGGCCGGCCGGCGAGCGCCGCGCGCCGCAGGAACGGGTCCTCGAACCCCAGCATCCCGCCCGTCCGGCGCAGCAACCCGTCCGCGACCAGCCCGTCCAGCGGCTCGGCCGGGACCCGTGCCTCCCGCGCCCGGTCCAGGACCGCCCCCACCGTCGCGCCCCGGTCCCCGTCCGCACCCCCGCAGACCCCCGCCACCACGGCGAGCAGACGCCGGCCGTCCACCGGGAGCGAGCCCAGCAGCCCGCCGTACACCTCCGCGAGGACGCCGCCGCCGACCACGTCCCCCGGCAGCGGTGCCCGTCCCGCGAGCTGCGCCGGGGTCAGGTGCCGTACCGCCGCGGCCAGGACCCCGGGGTGCCCGTCCGCCGCGTCGAGCAGCCGCTCCGCGACCGCCCCGGCGGGCGACGCCGGGCACAGCTCGCCGAGGAGTGCCCGCGCCGCCTCCCGCCCGAGCCGCCCGAGCCGTACCGTCCGGATCCCGGCCGGACCCGGCACCCGGTGGTGACGGGCCGAGGACACGACCCAGCCCGTCCGCCGCGCCCAGGGGCCGGGCTCCTGCCAGGTCGCGGCCAGCGCGGCCCGCGAATGCGCGTCCCACAGGTGCAGATCGTCCAGACAGAACAGCGCGGGACGGCCGGGGACGAGCCCCGCGAGCGCCGCGCCGAGCCCGGCCGGGCCGCGCGCGAGCCGCAGGGCCCGCCGTACCGCCGCCTCGCTCGGAGCGAGAGCGGCGCACAGGGCCCGCGCCCCGCTCCACGGCACCCGGTGGCCCGGCGCGGCGACCAGCGCCGCCGTACCGGGGAAATCCCGTACGGCCCGCGCGAGCAGGGTGCTGCGGCCCTCGCCGGGACCGCCGGTGACACACACGACACCGCCGCCGGCTCCGGCGGCGACGCGCGCCGACAGCTCGCCCACCACGGCGAGTTCGGCCGCCCGGCCGTACCACCGGGGGTCCTGTCCCGGTCCGGCGGCCCGGGCGGTGTGCGTGGCTCCCCTCACGGCGGTCACCGTACCCGCGCGACACCGGACCGGTCGCCGCGAGGGCCCGGGGTCGGGGCGGCCGCCCAGACCCCGGGGTGCTTCGCTGTGACGGCGCACAGGGGTCAGGAACCGAGCGGGCAGCTGCCCCGGTACTCCTCGATCGTCAGACTCGGCCGCGGCAGCGGACACAGGAACTGCTCGTAGCGGGTGTCGTTGTCGAGGAACCGCTTGAGCCAGGAGAGGGAGTACTTCCCGATGGTCGTGTCCGAGGTGTTCGGGGTGAAGTGACTGGCCCCGTTCAGCTCCAGATAGGCCTTGTCCAGCGAGACGGGCAGACTCTCGTAGAAGGGCTCGGAGTGGGTGGCGACCGGGGCGATCGTGTCCCCGTCGGCGCCGATGACCAGCGTGGGCGTGGAGATCTCCGGCCAGGTCTTGTCCGTGTTCCAGCCGGTCAGCGGAATGGCCGCCTTCAAGGAGGGCCGGCTCTTGGCGGCCTCCAGGCTTCCGCCGCCGCCCATCGAGTGCCCCATCACCCCGAGCCGGGTCGCGTCGACGCGCCCCCGGACCGTGCTGCGCTGCGTCAGGTGGTCGAGCGCGGCCAGGAGCTGGCGCCCCCGGCTGTCGGGCTGGTCCATCGTGGTGAGGGTGTCGATGGTGAACACCACGAAACCCTGCGAGGCGAGGCGCGGTCCGAGCCAGGCGATCGACGACTGGGTGGCGGTGAACCCGGGCGAGATCACCACGGCCGCGAAGGTCCCGTCGGCGGTGGTCGTCGGATAGTAGATGGTGCCGCCCCCGAAGCCCGTGGCGGCCAGGGACGAGACGCTGGTCTGCGACACCGCGTACGGGCCGCGGGACGCCTGGACGCTCGCTTCCGTGGGGGCGGGACCGCGCTCGTACGGGTTCGCGGCCAGGGCGGCCGAGGAGGTGGCGGGGGCCGCGGTGGCCCCCGGGGCGAGGAGCAGGGCGGCGAGGCAGGCGGCGGCCGCGCCCGCGGCGCCGGCAAGGTGTCGTCTCACGACGGAGTCGTCCTCTCGTTGGTCCTACGGCGGCCACCCCCCGGACATCAGGCGGACGGCCGCGCTTCGGTTCCGCCACTGTCGGGCCGGCCCGCCCGGCGGGCATCGGCACAATCACCGGCCTCGCCACCGGACGGCCCGCCCGGCCTCCGCCCCCGGACGGCTCCGGCGCCCTCCGCCCGGGCCCTACACGCCTCCCGCCGGGCGGGCGAAGCGCAGCGTGAGCAGTTCGAAGGGCCGCAGCCGCAGCCGCACCCCGCCGTCCTCCACCCGGACCGCGCCGTCCGGGGCGCCCGCGAGCGGCCGCTCCAGCAGGTCGCACACCGCCACCTCCCCGCTTCCGCCCAGATCGGTGGTCAGCAGCGCCTCGGCCCGGCCGCCCCGGGACTCGTACAGCCGGACGACCACGTCACCGCTCCCGTCGTCGGCCAGCTTCACCGCGCTCACCACCACCGCGTCCTCGTCCACGGTCACCAGCGGCTCCACGGCGGCGTGGCCCGGCACCCGCCGCTCGGGGAGGTTCACCCGGTACCCCTCGCGCACCGCGTCCCCCACGCCCGCGCCCGGCACCAGGCCGTGCCGGAAACGGTGCACCCCCTGATCGGTGCGCGGGTCCGGGAAACGGGGCGCCCGCAGCAGCGAGGCCCGTACGGTCGTCGTGGTTCCCCGGTCCTCCGCCCGTACCGTGCGCGTCACATCGTGACCGTACGTGGAGGCCGTCACCAGGGCCACGCCCCAGCCCGGCTCCTCCAGGTGGACGAACCGGTGGTTGCAGGCCTCGAACTTGGCCGCCTCCCAACTGGTGTTGGTGTGGGTCGGCCGGTGGAGATGGCCGAACTGCGTCTCCGCCGCGTACCGGTCCGTGTGGACGTCCAGCGGAAAGGCCAGCTTCAGGAACTTCTCCGTCTCGTGCCAGTCCACCTCGGTGTCGAGGTCCAGCCGCCCCGACCCGGCGGCCAGCGTCACCGTCTGGACCGCGCGCGAGAAGCCGAACGACCGGGTGACCCGCACCGCCACCGTGTCCGGCCGGTCCACGGCCACCGTCACCTCCTCGGCCTCCGTCAGATCGGTGACGGTGTTCCGGTAGAACCGGTCCACGTCCCACGCGTCCCACATGTTCGGGAAGTCCGGATGCAGTTGGAGCAGATTGGCCGCCGCGCCCGGAGCGACCGCCTCCCGGCCGCTCGCCGACTCGACCACCGACACCACCAGCCCCCGCGCGTCCACCGTCACCCGCAGCAGCCCGTTGGACAGCACGTACCCGCCGCCGGGAGCGGCCTCCACCGCACAGCCTCCGCCCGCCGGCCCGGCCGGGCGCGCCCCGCCCGCCGGCACCCCGGCCCGCGCGTGCGGCGCCGCGTTGAACACGACCTCGCCCGCCCCGCCGCCCGCCAGCGCCCGCTGAGCGCGCTCCACGATGCCGGTCAGCTCCCCGGCGACCGCCGCGTACGTCCGCTCCGCCTCCCGGTGCACCCACGCGATCGACGAACCGGGCAGGATGTCGTGGAACTGGTGCAGCAGCACCGTCTTCCAGATCCGGTCCAACTCCTCGTACGGATACGGAAATCCGGCGCGCACGGCCGCCGTGGCCGCCCACAGCTCCGCCTCCCGCAGCAGGTTCTCGGCGGCCCGGTTGCCCTGCTTGGTCCGCGCCTGGCTCGTCAGCGTCGCCCGGTGCAGCTCCAGGTACAGCTCGCCCACCCACACCGGCGCGTCCGGGTACTCGGCCTCGGCGCGCGCGAAGAACTCCGCCGGACGCTCCCACCGCACCCGCGCCGAACCCTCCAGGTCCCGCAGCCGCGCCGCCTTCGCCACCATCTCCCGGGTCGTACCGCCCCCGCCGTCACCCCAGCCGGTCGGCGCCAGCGAGTGCCGCGCCCGCCCCTTGTCCTTGAAGTTCCGGACCGCGTGGGCGATCTCCTTGCCCTGCATCGAGCAGTTGTACGTGTCGATCGGCGGGAAGTGCGTGAAGATCCGTGTCCCGTCGATCCCCTCCCACCAGAAGGTGTGGTGCGGGAAGGAGTTGACCTGGCTCCACGAGATCTTCTGGGTGAGCAGCCACTTCGCCCCGGCCGCCCGGATGATCTGCGGCAGCCCGCCCGCGAAACCGAAGGTGTCGGGCAGCCACGCCTCCTCGTTCTCGACCCCGAACTCCTCCAGGAAGAACCTCTTCCCGTGCACGAACTGACGGGCCATCGCCTCCGAGCCCGGCATGTTCGTGTCGGACTCCACCCACATGCCGCCGGCGGGTACGAACCGGCCCTCCGCGACCGCCTTCTTCACCCGCGCGTACACCTCGGGCCGGTGCTCCTTGATCCACGCGTACTGCTGCGCCTGCGACATCGCGTACACGAAGTCCGGCTCGTCCTCCAGGAGCGCCGTCATGTTCGCCGTCGTCCGCGCCACCTTGCGGACCGTCTCGCGCAGCGGCCAGAGCCAGGCCGAGTCGATGTGCGCGTGACCCACCGCGCTGATCCGGTGCGCCGACGGCTCGGCGGGGGAGGAGAGGACCCCGGCCAGCCGCTCGCGGGCGGCGGCCGCCGTGCCGCCCACGTCCTGGAGGTCGAGCGCGTCGAGCGCCCGGTCCACGGCCCGCAGGATCTCCCAGCGGCGCGCGCCCTCCGCCGGCAGCTCCGCCATCAGCTCGCCCAGCACCTCCAGGTCCATCACCAGCTGCCACACCGTCTCGTCGAAGACGGCCAGGTCCAGGCGCGCCAGCCGGTACTGCGGCGCGTCACCGGCCGTCTCCCGGTCGCCGAGCTCGGTCGGCAGGAACGGGTGGTAGTCCAGGATCACCGGGTTCGAGGCCGCCTCGACGTGCAGCAGGACCTCCTCGCCGCCGGCCGCCGGGGACGCGATCCGCACCCACTGGTTGCGCGGATGCAGCCCCTTCACGGGTGAGCCGTCGGGCCGGTAGACCAGCCCCTCGCACTGGAAACCGGGCATGTTGGCGTCGAAGCCCAGGTCGATGAGCGCCTCCACGGTCCGCCCCGCCCAGGCCCGCGGAACCCGCCCCGACACGGTGAGCCAGCTGGTGCCCCAGGGCGCGCCCCAGGCGTCGCCGGCGGCGATCGGCGTGCGGGGGGCGGCGAGACCCTCGGCCACCGGCACCGGTTCGCCGGGGGCCGTCCAGATCCCGGCCTCCAGGGGCACGGACTCCGGGTGGATCGCGGGGCGGATGCGTTCGTCGAGGACCCGCTTGAGCCGGGCTTCGGTCAGACGGCGGTCGTCATGCATGGAGCGCTCCATCATGTGGCTGGCTGGCTGGCTGGCGGACGGGAAGGGACGGGCGGGACGGCGGACAGGTGGTCAGGACCGGTGGACGGCGCCGGGGGTCACCGTCTCGGTGATGCCCCGCGCGCTCAGATGCTCCCGGTCCCCGGCCCGGGACGCCAGCACGACGGCCGGGCGCGCGCCGTCGGCCGCCAGCCGCATGTACGCCCCGAAGAACGCGCCCTCCGGGCCGCACACCGCCCGCTCCGGGGCGTCCTCGGGGAGGTCGAGCACGAGCGCCGTGGTACGCGGGGCCGGGGGCGTCCAGGCCTCCCGTACCTCGGCTGCCGTCCGGGCCAGTGCCCGCCCCGCGGGCTTCACCCGCCGGTCGGTGGTCAGCACCCCGAGGGTGTACTCCAGATCGGGGAAGTCGGCCAGCGACCGGTCGACGTCGTGGGAGCACCACCAGGTGACACCCCACAGGTCCGGGCAGTCCAGCGCGGCGGCGAGTGTCGTCCGGGTGAACCCGGAGGCCCGGCCGGCGGCGATGTGCGGGGCCGGCGCTCCCACTTCCTGGAGCCAGACCGGACGGTGCGGGTCCTCGGCCCACGCCTTGGACAGCTCGATCATGTACGCGGCGTGGTGGCCGGTCGCGAAGGAGTCCGGGCCGTGGCGCTGGGCGGTCCCGTTGAAGACCCACGAGTGCACCGCCGTCGCCGCGCCCAGCCGGGCCGCGTGCGCCGGCGTGAAGGGGTGGCCGTCCAGATACCAGGCGGCGTCGTACGCGGCGTGCAGGTGCGCGCGGCCCGGCGCGCCCTCCTCGCACGCCTCCAGCATCCGGCGCAGCCAGCGCTCCGCCTGACCGGGGGTGATCCGGTCCGGGTCGGGGTGCGGGTCGCCGGAGAACTGGTTGATCTCGTTGCCGAGGGTCATGCCGAGGAACGCCGGACGGTCGGCGAGCGCCGAGGCGAGCGTCCGGAGGTAGGCGGCCTGCCCGTCGAGGACGTCGGGGTCGGTGAACAGGTTCCGCCGGTGCCAGGTGACCGTCCACGACGGAAGGAAGTCGAAGCTCGACAGATGGCCCTGGAGGCCGTCGACCGCCACATCGAGCCCCCGCTCGGCCGCCGCGTCGACCAGGCTCACCAGCTGCTCGACCGCCCGCGGCCGGATCAGCGCGCGGTTGGGCTGGAACACCGGCCACAGCGGGAAGACCCGCACGTGGTCCAGGCCGAGGGCGGCGATCGAGTCCAGGTCGGCCCGGACGGCGTCCAGGTCGAAGTCGAGCCAGTGGTGGAACCATCCCCGGCTCGGCGTGTAGTTGACGCCGAAGCGGGGCGCCCGGGGCGCCGGCCCGGCCGGACGGCCTCCGGGGCCGGTCCCGGGGGAGGGTGATCCGCCGTGGCCGGGCGAGGGAGAACCCCCGTGCGTGGTGTTCATCCTTTGACCGCTCCTTCCTCGACGCCCTTGAAGAAGAACCGCTGGAGCGCGGCGAAGACGGCGACGACCGGCAGGAAGGCGATCATCGTG
>NZ_JAPSIW010000715.1 GCF_031178505.1 Streptomyces sp.
TCCAGCGCCTCGAAGCCCTCCAGGAGGCGATCGGCTCCTGCATCAGCGCGCTGCGCAGGGCGACGACCGCCTCCTCCTGAACCCGGCGCCGGTCCCCCGGGCCGCCCGGCTCAGTCGTGGTGGCCGAGCTGGAGATCGCGTTCCGTGCGGCCGCCGCCGGCCACCTGGAGGACGGTGGCGACCGGCGGGTAGCCGGCGGCGATGACCGTGTACTCGCCCGAGGACAGGTCCACGAAACGGAAGGTGCCGTCGGGGCCGGTGGTGAGGGTGTCGACGACGTTCCCGGCCGCGTCGAGCAGGGTCACCCGGGCGTCCTCCACGGGGCGTCCGCCGCCGGCCCGTACCGTGCCGCGCAGCACCGCCCCGCCGGCCAGTTCGATGTCCTGGCGGGTCTCGCGGGAGGACTGCACGCTCACCGGGAGGGCGGCGGGCCGGAAGGCGGGGGCGCTGGCGGCGAGGGTGTACTCGCCGGCGACCAGTTCGCCGATCACGTAGCCGCCCTCGCGTCCGCTGCGCGTGGAGGCGACGACCTCCCCGCGCACGTCGGTGAGGGTGACGGCCGCGTCCCGGACGGGGGTGCCGTCGGCGGTGAGGACGGTGCCGGCGAGCCGGCCCGCGCCGCCGAGGACGACGTCGAGCTCGACCGGCCGGTCGCCGACGGTCACGGAGACGGCCTGCGGCTGGTGGCCGCCGGCGGCGGCGATCAGCACGTACGGGCCGGGGCCGGGGACGCTCAGCGCGTACCGGCCGTCCTCGCCGCTCGCCCCGCGCCCGATCTGGCGGCCCTGCACGTCGATGAGGGTGAGCGCGGCCCGGGGCACGCGGCTGCCGTCGTGGTGCTGGACGGCGCCGCAGACGGGGACGCCCGAGTGCGGGGGCGGGGCGGCGTGGCCGGCCGGGGACGCGGCGTGCCGGGCGTGCGGGACCGCCTGGGCCGCGGTGTCGGCGAAGGAGTCGGTGCGGGCCTCGGTGGCGGGGCTGTGGTGGGACACCAGCGGTTTCTCCTTGAGGAAGAAGGCGAGGACGAGGCCGAGTACGAGGACCGGCACGAGGTAGAGGAAGATCCGCGGCATCGCCTCCGCGTACGCCTGGATGTAGGCGTCGCGCAGGGCGGGCGGCAGGGTGTGGACCGTCTGCGGGGTGATCGACTCGGCGGGCGGGAGTCCGGCGGCGCCGGCGGGCGCGGGGAGGGTGGCGAGGCGGTCGCCGAGGGCGTCGTCGAGCCGGGACGCGAAGAGGGTGCCGAAGACGGCGGCGCCGACGCTGCCGCCGATCTGGCGGAAGTAGTTGTGGGCGCTGGTGGCGGTGCCGAGGTCGGTGGGACGGACGGAGTTCTGGACGGCGAGGATCAGGACCGGCATGACCAGGCCGATGCCGGTGCCGAGGACGGCCTGCCACAGGCTGTGCGTGAGGCGCGGGGTGTCCGCGTCCATGCGGGAGAGCAGCCACATGCCGAGGACGGAGACGGCGCCACCGGCGAGCGGGTAGATCCTGTAGCGCCCCGTGCGGGTGATCAGCTGGCCCGAGACGACGGAGGCGAGGACGATGCCGCCCATCAGGGGGAGCATCAGCAGCCCGGACTCGGTGGCGGTGGCGCCCTCGACCATCTGGAGGAAGGTGGGCAGGTAGCTGGCCGCGCCGAAGAGGGCGATGCCGATGACGGCGCCGACGAGACCGGTGACGGTGAAGACGGAGTCTCGGAACAGACGCAGGGGGATGAGGGGTTCGGACGCGAAGTGCTCGACGACCAGGAAGAGGAGGGCGGTTCCGGCGGCGCCGCAGCCGAGGCCGATGATGACGCGGGAGTCCCAGGCGTACTCGGTCCCGCCCCAGCTGGTCAGCAGGACGAGGCAGGTGGATGCGGCGGCGAGCAGCAGGGTGCCGAGGACATCGAAGCGGGCGCGGGCGGTCGGTTTCGGCAGCTTGAGGACCGTGGCGACGACGGCGAGGGTGAGGAGCCCGAAGGGCACGTTGAAGTAGAAGCACCAGCGCCAGGAGACGTGGTCGGTGAAGAAGCCGCCGAGCAGCGGGCCGGCGACGGAGGCGAGGCCGAAGGCGGCGCCGATGAGCCCCATGTACCGGCCGCGCTCCCGGGCGGGGACGATGTCGGCGATGATCGCCTGCACGCCGATCATCAGGCCGCCGGCGCCGACGCCCTGCAGGGCGCGGAAGGCGATCAGCTCGTCCATGGTGCGCGACCAGCCGGCCAGTCCTGAGCCGATGACGAAGACGACGATGGCGAAGAGGAAGACGCTCTTGCGGCCGAGGAGGTCGCCGAGCTTGCCGTAGACCGGCAGGCCGATGGTGGAGGTCAGCAGGTAGGCGGTGATCGCCCAGGACATCCGGTCCAGGCCCTGGAGTTCGCCGACGATGCGGGGCAGGGCGGTGGCGACGATCATCTGCTCCAGCGCGGCGAGGAGCAGCGCGAGCATGAGGCCGCAGAAGACGAGCCGGACCCGGCGCGGGTCGAGGGCGGGCTCGGGGCCGGTGGGGTGCGGGGGGCCGCCGGGGGGACCACCGGCGGGACGGCCGGTGGCGGGGGCCGTGTCCTCGCCGGTGTCGCGCGCGGCGGGGGCGCCCGTGAGGAGCGGTTCCGTGTCCGCGAGCGCGGTGGACCCGGCCGGCTCCCCCGTACCCCCGGCGTCCTTCGCCGTCGTGATCCCGCCCACGCGCTGCTCCCCTCGTCACGGCCTGCGGCCGTCACGGTCCTGCTCGTCACGGCCTCTGCGCCGGGCCATTCTTCGCATCGGGCGCGAAGCGGGAGCAAGTCGGGCGGGCGCGGCGGACGGTGGGGAGCGACGCGGCGAACGCCCTTGCGCCCCCGCGCACTTGGGCGCTCATCAGCGCGTTTGTCGAGCGCTCCGCGCCCCCAACGCACGTACGGCACGGGCACGGGGGCGCGGAGAATCCACCCGTACAGGGGAACGCCCGGGGCGTTACTTCTCCGTCTCCTCGGCGAGGCGGGCGAGCACGGCGTCGTGGATCCGGGCCAGCCCCTTGGGCGCGAAGGTCCGCTCGAAGAAGCCGCCGATGCCGCCGGCGCCGTTCCAGACGGTGGTGACCACGACCCGGGACCTGCCCTCCCCGGCGGGGGTGACGACCCAGGTGGTGACCATGGAGGAGTTGCGGTCCTTCTCGACGAGCTGGCCCTCGGTGGGCTCGGTGACCTCCAGGAGGCAGTCACGGACGCGCTTGCTCGTGGCCTGGAGCTTCCAGTGGACGAGCGTGCCCTCGCCGTCGCCGCCCTCCCGTACCTCGTACTCGCTGAACTGCTCGGGGAGCAGCTTCGCCCGCGTGCCGCTGTAGTCGGCCAGCGCGTCGAACACCGTCTCCGCGTCGGCGGCGACGATCCGTTCCGTGGTGGCCTCGACCTGCGTCATCGCATTTCCTCCAGCTCGTGATTCCTCGGGGACGTGCGCCTAGGGGGTGTCTCGCCGATCTTGCCGGGCTCGCGACGCCTGGCACGCACGCTCGCCGCGTTGTCGTCGGTCGCCGATGTCCCCCGGGCTTCGCCCGGGAGGTGCCCCCACCGCATGGACTCCCTCCTCCGCCTTGCGATCGCA
>NZ_JAPSIW010000002.1 GCF_031178505.1 Streptomyces sp.
GCCAGGCTCGCCGAAGGCGACCGCGTAGCGGCTTGGCCTGGCGGCCCGGCGCGGGCTGTGGTCCCCTCCGGGGGCCCCGTCGCGGAGGGAACCCCCCGACCCCACCCACCCCAGCACCACCCACGGGCCGCAAGATCAAAACGGCCCCCCTCCCCTCTGTGGAGGGCCGGGGGTGTGGGGGCGGAGCCCCCGCGTGCCTGAACCCGCACCCACTCCGTCAGCCCTGCGGCGAAATCACCTCTTAAGAGGTGAGGCGGCGCGGTGGCCGGACGACCGCCGGGTGCACGAGGCACGGCGCGGAGCGGAGCGGAGCGCCGTTCCTCGAGCACCGCCCCCGCCGGCGTCGCCGCCGTGAACGCCGAAGGGCCCGGCGGACGGGTGTCTCGCCGGGCCCCGGTCGGGCTGGTCGGGTCAGTAGAGCTGCACGCGGGTGAGGACGATGTGCGGCGGGTCGGCGTCGGCGGCGATGACGTACTCGGCGATGCCGAGCGAGCCGTCCGCGCCGAGCGGCATGCGCCGCTGCTGCGGCCACTTCGCCGACGCGGTGCTGCCCGGCACTTCCCCCCTCGTCTCGTTGATCACGACCGTGGCGGCCACGATCGCACCGAACACCGCGCCGGGCAGGCTCTTGTCCATGAGGAGTTCGGTGACCTCCTCCGACAGCACGCAGGGCAGGCCCGCCGGCTCCTCGCCGTACGGCTCACTCAACGGGCAGGCCCGCCTCACGGCGGCGGCGAACCGCGTCGGCCACCGAGGTGATCGGCAACGTGCCGTCGATCGCGGCCGCGACCAGACGGTCCCCTTCGGGGTCGGTGTCGAGCATGGCCTCGCACCACCAGCGACGCAGTACGCCCTCCGCCTCCTCGGGCGCGGCGGCCAGCAGCTCGCGGTAGAACTCCATGCGGCGGCCGCCGTCCAGCGCGGCCGCAATGCCCTCGGCGTTACGCGGCACCCGCTCCGGGTCGTGCGGGTGGATCGGCTGTGCAGTCATCGGGCGACGCCCCTTTCCGTCTCGTCTGAGTCTGCCCCTTGCGGGGGCTGGGAGTCGACCCGATGCACGGACACCACGCCTTCCCACTCAAGATGCCTTCGTCGTCGTGTAGGTTCTCGCGGCCCGTGTCATCTGCCGGGCCTCTGACCTGGGTGTTCCTTGGCCGTCTCACGCCGTGTCATTCGCTGGAGTCTCAGCTCCGTGTCATTTCCTCGCCGCTTCGGGCGGACCCGCCCGACGCGGTGAGTCTCTGACCTGCGCTGTCTCACGGGGATGTCATAAATGCCATCCAGATGACACAGCGGCTGAGAAAATGACACGGGATTTGAGAACCTACAGCAGGTCAGAAGCCCGTACCGAGGTCGCGGGCGCGGGCATAGTGCCCCTGGAAGGCCACGGTGACGGTGCCCGTCGGCCCCTGCCGGTTCTTGCCGATGATCAGGTCCATCTCGCCCGCCCGCTCGTGCTCCTTGTCGTACGCGTCGGGCCGGTGCAGCAGGATCACGGCGTTGGCCTCGGCCTCGATCGCGCCCGACTCGCGCAGGTCGGCCATCATCGGCTTCTTGTCCTCGCGCTTCTCAACCTCGCGGTTGAGCTGAGCCGCCGCGATGACGATGATCCTGAACTCGCCGGCCAGTTCCTTCAGGCCCCGGCTGATCTCGTCCACCTCGCCGGTGCGGTTCTGCCCGCCCTTGCCGGAGGCCTTCATGATCTGGAGGTAGTCCACGATCAGGACGCGCGGGAGCTTGCCCTGCGCCTGGAGCCAGCGCAACCGCGAACGGAGCCGGACGATGGTCGCCGCCGGGCCGTCGTCCACCACCAGCGGCGAGCCGCCGATGCGCAGTGCCGCGTCGTGGATGCGCTGCCGGTCGTCGTTCTGGTACTCGCGGTCCTTGACCCGGTTCAGCGGCACGCGGGCCTCGGCCGCGATGATCCGCTCCATGAGCTGGGAGTGGCTCATCTCCATGGACGACACCAGCACCTGGCTGCGGTGCTCGATCGCCACACACCGGGCGATGTCGAGCAGCACCACGGACTTGCCGATCGCGGGTCGGGCCGCGATCACGATCAGGTCGCCAGGCTCCATCGGGAGCATGGCCTGAAGGTCGGCGTACGGCAGGGGCAGACGCTCGGGCGGCGGTGCATCCATGCTGACGAGGTACTCCTCCAGCATGTCGTCCACGGTCGCGACCCGGTCCAGCCCCCCGCCGGCGCCGAGCTGTGCCGCCGACTGCATCTCGGCCTGCGCCGCGTTGACGACATCGGCGACCTCGCCCTCGGCCGCGTAGCCCATCTGCACAATCCGGGTGCCCGCCTCGATCAGGCGCCGCAGCTTGAACCGCTCGACCACGATCTCCGCGTAGTACGAAGCGTTCGCCGCCGTCGGCACCGCCTGCACCAGGGTGTGCAGGTAGGACGCGCCGCCGATCCGCTCGATGTCGCCGGACTTCGTCAGATACGCCGCGACCGTAATCGGGTCGACCGGCTGACCCTTCCCGTACATGTCCATGATCGCGTCATGGATGGTGCCGTGCGCGGGGCGGTAGTACGCCTCGCTGGTCAGACCGGTCTCGCTGACCTCGCCGATCGCGTCCTTGGACAGCAGCATGCCGCCGAGCGCGCACTGCTCGCCGGGCACGTCGTTCGGCGGAACACGCTCGAATGGAACGGGCTGGGGTCCCTCATCGAACAGTGAGCCGCCCTCGTCCTCGATGCCGTCGTGCTGAGTGGGTACGCTCATCGGTGAATCCCTTCTGAACTGGGTGATTCGAGCGGCGGCAGGGGCCTTTCCACGGGCTCCCCTGCCGCCGTTGTGCTGCGGAGGGTCTAGGCCAGCACCGACTTCTTGGCGTTGCTGGGGTGGCTCGGGTGGCACTCGCACCGGACCAGGCGGCCGTCGTCGGCCTCGCGCATCCGCTGGCCCGGCTGGCGGGGCTCGATGCCGTCGTTGCACTTGCCGCACCAGTCCGGCAGGGCCGGGCGCTGGCCGGGCACCGCGGTCTTCGGCGGGACGAACTTCTCCAGGTGACGCTCCAGCGAGTACCAGTTGGCCCGGCTGCCCATGTCGGCGGCCGCGGCGACCAGGTGCTCAACGTCGATGCCCTCGGCGAGCAGCGCGGCCGCGTCGCGGACCATCGCCATCCGACTGCGGGCCGGGACACCGTGCCCGTGCTTCTGGCGAGAGGCGATCCAGGCCTCCGTCACCCGCACGTCGTCGTGGGTGTCCGGCTCCTCGGCGGCAGCCGAGGGGGCGGTGTTGTTCTCCGGCGAAGCCGAAGTCTCCTCTCCTCGTCCCGTCCCGGCCTCGGCCGTGACGGTGGGGTCCGTTGGGGCACCCGAGTCACCAGAGAGAGAGGCTTCTTTGAGAGAGCTTCTTAGAGGGTGATCGTTTTCGCTGGTCAGGGGAAGATCCGTTCCAGAAATCTGGGCTGGCGTTCCAGTTTTCTGGAAGGGCGTTCCAGATTTCTGGAACGAAGGGGTCTCAGGGGCTCCGACCTGCGGCGTTCCAGTTTTCTGGAACGGCTCGCCGTTGGCGTCGACCAGCCGCACCCGGGCCCGGATCTGACCGTTCGGCGTGGTCTCGATGTCGGTGAGGTGGGTGGGCGGCGCCGGCGGGTTCTCCCGCCAGTCCGGCCGGTAGGCGTCGAGCTTGTCCCACGCGTTGCGCCACCCGGTGTAGGCGGCGTCGGGGGGCAGGTCGTTGACGATGAAGCCGCGGGAGATGCCCTTGGCGGCCCGCGCCTTGCCCTTGAGCTGGCTGATGCCTTCCAGCTCCAGCGTGTCCTTGGGTACGACGAGGTTGAGTTCCTCCAGCGTCCCCAAGACCTCGTACATGGTCGAGACGCTGGTGGGCTTGTCCTTCGGGCCGGGCAACAGCCAGCAGAGCTGGTCGATCGTCATGCGCCGCATGCCGTTCCACGACTGGCGGGAGGCTTCGGCGATCATCGACCGCAGCAGGCTGTAGAGCCGGTACGCGGTGTGCGTCATCCCCGGCATCAGCATCAGGTAGTCGCGGACCTGTGTGTACGACCAGTAGTCGGTGATGGTGCCGGAGAACTCGAACAGCTCGTCGCCGTCGTCTTGCGGGGCAGCAGCGGCCAGGGCCTTCTTCGGGCGCTTCACGGCGTCACCGCCTCGGCGGTGGAGTCCGCAGCGGACGCGACCGAGAGGGTCGGCGTCGCGACGCTGCGTGTCGTCAGGTGGATCTGGAACATCGTCTGGGGTCTCCCCTGGTGGGTTTGGGGAGTCGCAGACCGGCAAGTGACGGAAAAGAGACGTTGAGCTGGGGCACGCTGCTGCGTGCTGGGCGCTACTCGTTCTATCCTGGGAGTGGTGACCTCGGGCCTGTGGCAAGGCTCGGGCCCCGGCGTCATCGCCGACCTAACGACTCAAGCTGTGGAGGCTGGGAGTCGATCTAGATGGCCGTTCTGCTGGCAGGCAGGGCGGCCATCGGCGTATCAGGGCGCGGGTCCGGCCGGGCGGGCGGCCGCGCCGGCGGACGAACCGGCGACGCGACGGCGCATGTGTACGTGACATCCACCGATCTTGCCTCGCACCCTGCTCTCCGGTGAACGCGTTTTCAGCGAGTCGGAGCGGGGCGGCAGCGGACGGGCCGTCACCTTCGACGTGGAGGCGAAGGGCGATGCGGCCGGGGTGCACGTCATGTCTTGGAGCCTCAATTCCGTGGGCTTCACCGCGCGTACGCGGTTACTCGGATGCGGTGCCATCATGCCCTCTCCCGTTCGGCGATGGGACCGAAGGGGACGTCAGTCGGTGTGTCGCACCGAGACCGGACCGAAACTCGGCCGGTCGCTGGGCTGCCCAGCCCGAGACCACCTCCGGATCGTCGGCGGTCCGGACGTGGGTGAAGCCGTGTTCGAGGTAGTAGGCCTGGAGCCGCAGGTTCGTGCTCCAAGCGTCCAGCCGGAGCCACTTGGCCCCGTGCTGGACAGCCTGGTCACCCGCCCAGTCCAGGAGTGCGCTGCCGAGTCCCGTGCCGGCGTAAGCGCGGTCCACGGCGAGCTTGTGCACGTACAGAGCAGGCTCCGCGATTTCCTCCGGAGTCCACAGGCGGGTGTCAGCGTCGCGATCCAGGGTGATGGTCGCCGCAGCGTCCGCGTGGGGCTCCTCGCGGATCATGAAGACCTCGCCACGGCGGATCGAGTCAAGAATGTGGTCGGCCGGGAAGGGCTTGGCCCACTGGTCGGTGCCGAGAGTCCGCAGCCACGCGGAAGCATCTGTGCGGAACTTGATCAGCCGAGGAAGGTCGGCCTCTTCGGCGGGAGCGATGATCACGGGTTCCCCCACGGGATGCGAGGCGCGTCCGTACCAGCCTCGCGGTGGGTCTCGAACACGATCACGTGCCGATCGCCGGGGATGAGGTTCACGGTGACCTGGACCGCGTTGCCCTCGCTGTCGAAGGTGGTCGACAGGTGCTCGGCGACAGGGACGCCCGCACCGAGCTGAAGCCGCTGCACCTCGTCCGGCATGGGCATCCGGAGGTAGAACTCGTGGAAGCCGTAGACCAGCTCGTGGCCCAGTTCGCCCAGCACCGCGTTCGTGCCGCGCGCAACGTCGCCGGGGTGCATGAAGTCGGTCCCCTGAACGAGGGAAAGGCGCACGTACGAGTCGTTGAGGTTGTACGGGACGTCATCGAGCTTGCGCACTCGCCGGCGGGCGGCCGCCAGCTCGCCCGGCTCAAGGCCCAGGCGCTCGCGGATCGCGGGGGTGGGGTCCACGATCGAGACTTCGATCTCCTGTGACGGCGTCCGGCCGTCCTCCTCCTGGACCAGGTTCGTGAAGATGTCGACCTCGGGCGGCTTCTGCCTCAGCTCCGCCTGGGGGCGGTAGACCAGCCGCTTGCGCTGGATGACGAAGTAGCCCTTCGGGCGGCGAGCCTCGATCAGGCCTTCGTGCACGAGCACGCCCAAGCCTTGCCGGATGGTCTGCCGGGAGCGGACTCCGTGCAGCTCACCGTACTTCTCAAGGAGTTCAGCCTCGGTGGGCATCTGGGAGCCGGGCGGGAACGTGCCATCAGAAATCTGGCGGCGGAGATCATCAGCGATCTGTTGGTAGACGGGCGTGGGCTTCATGCCGTCATGTGTACAGCCCTGCCCCGCGCATTGTCCAGTCAATGCGTGCGGACTGGTTGATGTGCTTGACGTGGCGCCCGGTGGGTGTCAGAGTCGTCCTCGCAACGCATTGTCTGGTCAATGCAATTCGACCGGATGATCTGTGTTGCATGAATGATGCGCACTGCTACGCCGCATAGCGGTCCGGAACCAACGTCGAATGACGGAAGGCCGGTGCGGGAGCGTCCGTTCCTTGAGAACTCAACAGCGTGCCAAAGATGAGTAATTGGGCCGGATTCCGCCGGGCCTCCTCCCTATGGAGGGGCGCCCGGCGGCATTCAACGGCACAGGTCATGAGGGGCGTGCCCGACTGGTTCGGGCTCTCCGGAGACAGGGGTTCGAGTCCCCGCTCGCCTACCGCGCCGTCCCCAGTACGGCGCGACCCCCGACACGGCGTTGCAGCGCCAGATGTGCCGGGGGTCCACGGATCTACCAGCGAAGGAACCGATCCGCATGACCATCATGCCCGCCAACATGCCCTTCTCCGCCACCGGGATCGCCCAGGAGGTCCGGGAGACCGCCATCGAGGTCTTCCCCCTCTTCCAGTCGATCCAGAAGCTGGCCCGCCTCGGCGTGCGCATCGCCTTCGAGGTGGCGCCCTCGCGCATCGTCGCCACGATCACGGTCACCGCGGAGGCGGTGAAGGTCCTGCCGGCGCTGCTGGAGGAGATCGACGACGCTCGCCCGGGTTCGCTGCCGGACGGGAAGCTCGTCGTCACCGGCTCGATGTGCGAGGGGAACGTCACCCTGCGGGTGCTGATCCCGCAGGAGTGGGTGACCGCCGAGGAGCTGGCGGTGCTGACCGGCACCGCCGACGCCGACCCCTCCGACCTGCTGTGAGCGCCGCGTCCGAGGCCGCCGAGGCGGCCCGCAAGGCGGAGGAAGCCCGACAGCAGGCACAGGCCGACTTGCAGCGCCACGGCCAGACCATGACCAGGCTCGGAGGACGACGGTGACGATCAACCTGCTCAGTCGGCCGAAGAAGAAGGCCGTCCAGCACTTCCGCGACCAGCACGGCCCGATGGACGGCTGGACCGCCGATGACTTCGAGCACCTATTGGACCTGCTCGTCGTCGTGAACACCCCCGGCCCGCTGACCCGGCTCCGTCTGCGGCTGACGCTGCTGATGTGGACCGGCGCGGCGATGCCGTTCTACGCCCTCAGCGAGCTGCTGTGGGCCACGCAGAACCGGGTCTCCGAGCGGCTGACCACGGTCATGGACCGACTGGACGACCGGTGCTCGAACATCGAGGCCGCGTGCAGGCGGGCCGGTGACTACGCGCTGGTCGAGTGCGTCGGCGCCGCCATCGAGTGGATCTCGACCACGGCCAACTCCGTTGGCCGGACCGCCGCCCGCCGCGTGCGGGGCTGACGGACCGAACACCGAGGTGGCCGCCGTGAGGCGGCCACCTGCATGAGAGGAGGTCGGTGTGGGGGCCCGAAAGCCAGCCCGCAACGCCAACGCCCGGAAGACGACGACGCCGCGCCGCCCGGCCAAGGCGGCGGCCCCGCCGCCGAAGCCGGAGGCGCGGGAAGACGGCGAGGCCCTGGGCGCGGATCTCCGTGACCGCGCCGCTGACGTGATCGACAGCGCACGGTGGACCGGGGCGCAGGAAGCAGCGGCGCTGATCCAGGCCGCCAAGAGTGAGGTGGAGCAGATCCGCCGGGCGGCGGCCGCCGACGCCAAGCGTGTCCTGGTGGAAGCCGCTGAAGAGGTCGGGGAGCGGCTGCGCCGAGCCGAGCGCGACGCGGACACGATCCGCGCCGGTGCCCGGAGCGACGCGGGGGCGATCCTCGCCCAGGCCCGGACCGAAGCGGTCGCCGAGACCGAGGAGGTCATGGCGGATGCTGAGGAGCAGGCCAAGAGCCTGATTGCCGCCGCCGAGAAGCAGGTGAGCGTCGTGCTCGCCGAGGCGGAGGACCGGGCGAACGCTTTGGTGGAGCTGCGCCGCACCTCGGCGGAGGCCGCCTATCGCAAGGCCCTGGACGACGCCGCCCGCATCGTTGGTGAGGCGCAGGACCAGGCGGTGGAGATCCGCACGGCGCGGGCCGCCCTCGACTCGGAGCTGGAGCTGACCCGACGGTCGGCCCGGCTGGACCTGGACGAGGAGCTGAGCGCACGGCGCGCGGAGATCGACGCCGAACTCGCCGCGTACCGCGAGCAGGTGGACGCTGCCCGGGCGGAGATCGAGAGTCAGTTCCGTCAGCTCGGCGAGCAGCACGAGCGGGAGCGGCAGGCGCAGCGGGCTCGGCTCGCGGCCGAGTTCGAGAACCTGCGCAAGGAGGCGGAGCGGGAAGCCCGGACCGCCGCCGGCGCGGTGCGCAAGGAGGCGGACGCCAAGCTCGCGGAAGCCAACCGCGAGCTGGATGCCGCACGCGAGGCCCGCCGCATCGCCGAGAAGCGCGCGGCCAGCCTCAAGCGGACCCGGAACCGGGCGGAGGTCATCAAGCAGGGCAGCATCTGGGTCGCGCTCGCGGCCGTGATCGCCCTGACCGCCTCCGGCGAGTGGGCCTTCGCCCGGATGGTCGGCCTGGGTGACACCCCGTTCGGAGACCTGGGGTGGGCAATGCCGGTGGGCCTGGACGTCTACGCGGTCACGGCCTTCCGTATGCGGAAGGACGTGCCGTACGCGCTCGGGCTGATGGCCGCCACCAACATCACGTACCACGTGGCCGACATGACGGGCACGGGCGTAACGGTGGTCGACGGCAAGCAGCACCCGAGCATCGGGCTCATCGTCGTCGCGGTCCTTGTCGTTGTCGCCATCGTCTGGCGCGTTCACCGCCTCCTGGAGGACGACCACGAGGAGAAGGGAACGGCGACCGCCGAGCCCGCGACGGACGCGGCCGACCCGTCCGCCGGACGGGGCGAGCCGGACCGTACGGCGAACCCCGAGCCGGACCGTACGGCGAACCCCGAGCCGGACCGTACGGAACCCCGTACGGACCCCGCCCGTACGGGCCGTACGGACGCACCCCGTACGGACCGTACGGCGGCCCGTACGGCAAAGCCCCGTACGGCCCGTACGCCCGCCCCCCGTACGGGCGGCCGTACGGCGGCTGCCCGTACGGACGAACAGGCCATTCAGATCCTGCGGGACCTACCCCGTGGGGCCGACGGATTCGTCACCGTCAACGCCGCCCGTACGGCCGTCGGCTGCAACCGCGACCGGGCCGTACGGCTGCTGGACGAAGCGGGGCTCCTGAGCCCCGCGGACCGAGAGAAGCACCTCGCCGCTCGCTGACCCGCGCGGCGCCGTACGTCGCGGGCCGGGCCCGCCACTGCCCCCGAGAGTCGGCGGGCCCTTCCCCCGAGAGGAGATCACCCCGTGTCCAACATCGAGCACACGAACAACGACGAGGTCCTGAGCCGTGTGCCGGCGGAGTTCCGGCCGCTGCTCAACCTGGACCACCTGACCCATTGGACGCTGGACCGGCAGCGCGAGCACAACGCCGACCACGCCGACTACGAGGCGGCCCGCGCGATGTTCCAGGCCGTACTCCGCTCCCAGCACGTGGAGGGAGACGGCAGGTGGTCGGCCTGGTGGAGGGCCCGGAAAGTCGAGAAGCACCTGAACGCCCTGGTCAAGGCCTCGCGGGACCAGGCGCAGGCCGCAGAGGGCCTGCGTACCGCCTACGCCGACCACGTCCGCACCGTCGCCGCGCTGCCCGGTCAGCGGGCAGCCAAGGCCAAGGCGAAGGCCGACCGGCGCGGCCAGGTGAACACCTTCGCCACGAAGTCGCTGAACAAGACGGTCACCGCGATGACCGCCCGACCCGACAGCGACACCGAGGAGAGCGGCGAAACCGCAGGTCAGAGTGCTGGTAAGGCGTCCGGCGGCCGTACGGTCCGGGGCGTCAACGACCTGTTCGACCGCAAGGGAGCCTGATCAGTGCAGCAGGTGCCCTCGATCTCCGAGGTCCGCCGGGAACGCCGCGCCGCCCACTGGGCGGCGCGGCAGGCCCGGCAGGTCCAAGCGCGAGGCGACGCGGGTCTGGCCGACGCCTGGTGGGACCGGGCCCGCGCGCTCTGCAAGGCCAATCCGGAATTGTGGAACGACCTCGCGCGGACGCTGGAGAACTGGACCAGCCGTCACGACGGCAGTCACGGCGCGTAAGCGTCATCACCATCATCATCACCCGGGGGCGGACCGGTGTTGGGGGGCCAAGGCGGGCGCGCGGGCGCACGGGCGCGCGGGCGCGCGAGGATCTCCTATCCGGTCACCCTCTGTCAACCCTGGAGAGCACGTGGCTGATGACCCTCGGGACGACAACCGGAACGGCAACGTCGTCTCCTTCCGATCTCGGGGAGGGGCCCCGCCGGGGCTCCCCCCGATCCCGGGCGCCCCTCCCCCGGCGCCCCCGGCCCCGCCCGCCGAACCGCCTCCCCCGGCCTCCGGGCCGGAGGGAGGCGGCGGCGACGGAATGGTGGTCCCCTCCCGGCGGCGCCGGTCGGTGGCCGACTCCCTGGCCGACCTCACCCCGGCGCTCCCGCCGGCGCCCGGGTCGACCGGTACCGCGGGCACCGTCGCTCTCCGTTCGGAGGCGACGGCGCCCGCCCGCCAGGATGGCGGTGACGGTGAGGCGGACGGCCCGGGCGTCGCCGCCCTTGGACTCGCGGCGACCCTGGCCATCGCGCTGGCTGCGCTGCGGGGCACTGCGACCGCGCTGACGGACTGGCGCCAGCGGCGCCAGGAACGGGCTGAGGAGCTGGCCCCGCTGCGCGAGGCCCGCCTCAAGCACCGGCTCGCGGGCGAGGAGGCTGCCGCCAAACACGCTGTCGCCATGCAGAGCATCGGCGACAAGGCGGCGCAGCAGCGCAGCAAGTCCATCCCCTCCAGCCAGGACTACGGCCGTAAGGCGCTCGGCGGCGGCCGCGGCTCCCTCAAGGGAGGCGGCGGCAAGGGCCCGGGCGGCGGGCCCGTCGGCAAGGGTGCCGGCGGGACCGGGCCCGGCCGTGGCGGCAAGGGCGGCTCCGGCAGCGGGCTGACCCCGGGCGGCAAGAAGACCTCACCGAAGACATCCACCGGGCTGGGCTCGCTCGGCGCCAAGGGCAAGGGCGGCGGCTCGAAGTTGCCGGGCTCCGGGAAGAACGGCGGCTCGGGGTCGGGGATCAAGTCGCCCTCGGGCGGCAAGTCTCCCAGCTCGAAGAAGTCCAGCCCGGCGCTGGAGCGGGCCCGCGGCCGCCAGGAACGGGCCGCCGCGCGACAGGACGGCAAGAACCAGCGGCGCGCGGACCGGCAGGCGGCCCGGCGGGAGAACCGGGCCAAGGACCGGGACGCCGCCCGCGACCGCAAGACCCGCGCGGCGGACGCCCGGCAGGACACCAAGGACCGGGTCCGCAACGCCCGGGCCGACGCGAAGCAGGCTCGCCGGGAGCAGGTCCGCCAGGACCGGTTCGAGGCCAAGCAGAAGGCGCGCAAGGCCCGGGCCAAGGCCCGCCGCAAGAAGAAGGAGACGGCGGCCGCCGCCGACGCGGACCGTACGACGCTCGGGCAGGCCGTCGCCAAGGCGGCCCGGCGCCGGTTGAAGAAGCGCCGCAAGAACCTCTCCCCGCCGGTGCTGACCACGGTCAAGCGCAAGAAGTCGAAGAAGCCGAAGCCCGCCGGCGGGTCCGCGACCGGCGCCGGGCCGAAGGTCGACCTGACCAAGAAGCCCAAGCCGGGGGCCGCGCCGAAGGTCGACCTCACGAAGGAGCCGAAGCCCGCCGGCGGGTCCGCGACCGGCGCCGGGCCGAAGGTCGACCTGACCAAGAAGCCCAAGCCGGGCGGCGGCGCTAAGGCCTCCGGGCTCGGCAGGAAGAAGAAGGTCCGGGTGAAGTCGAAGTCGAAGAAGAAGACGCGCGGCTCCGCCTCGGGCACCGGTCCTGCCGACCGGCGCAAGGCCAGCCGCAAGGAGCGGGCCCGCCGCGCGAGCGAACGGGCCCGGGCTAAGGCGGAGGACGCCAGCGACTCCCCTGGGAGCGGCTGGGAGTTCTACACCCCGCCGCCGCGCGGGGAACGGCGCAGCGCCTACGACTCCATGCGGGACACCGACCCGCAGCAACAGGAGGTGTGGGTGGCGGAGCAGGTCTTCCCGCCCGGCTACCAGGCCTCCTCGCGTGAGCCCCTGACCACTGGGGCCCGCGGCCTTCCCGCCGGAACCGGCAGCCCCGCCACGAACACGAAGGAGACGCCCGTGGGCAACTCGCCCGCCGTCCCGACCGGAGCCGTCACGACCGCGATGGACGACGGCATGAACCCCGAGCACGCGACGGAGGTCACGCTCGATGACGTCGTGGACTTCCTGGACGAGGTGGTCTCGGAGGCCTTCGCCGCGCACGACGAATGCCTCCAGCTCTCCACGAAAGCCAAGGAGCTGATGTACGCGCTGGACGAGGTGGCCGCCCGGCTGGCCGCCAAGCACAACATCATCGGCACCATCACCGCCTGGGCGATGCGCAAGCTCTCCGAGTCGATGGAGGTCCTCTCCCGCAAGGCCGAGGAGATGTCGGTCAAGTCGCTCCATGCGGCCGAGACCTGCGAGACCGCGAAGACCGAGCTGGACGACGCGTACCGACCGCTCACTCAGGCGACCGCGGACGCGGGCCTTCGTACCCCGTCCGCCCGCGTGCACAACGAGAACTAGGAGGTCACCGTGTCCGGAGAACTCGTGCCCGGTCAGGTCGTATCCGGGGAGATCGTCCCCCGCCAGAGCCACGTCCCCGCGGTCCCTGCCAGCGACGACAACCTCCCGGCGATCCCCGACAGCAACCTGGGTTTCCTCAGCCTCGGTCTCGCCGTCACCACGCTCGCCGCGCGGGCGCTGTGGCTCAAAGAGAAGATCTGGATTCTCCAGGCGCTCTTTCGCCGCAACGCCGATAAGGCGAGCAACATGTCGGAGATGTGTGACGCGGCGGAAGTCGAGCCGCGATTCACCGCCCTCATCATGGAGGGCGCCACCTCGCTGCGGGAAGTCGCCGAAGCATCGGGCGACTTGGTGAATGCCGCCGACCAGATGCAGATGGACGCGCAGGGCTTCGCCGACGCCCACCAGGGCGAATACGGCGGGATCTACGAGACCGTGCAGTCCATGGGCGTGCAGCAGCCCAAGCCCGGATTCAACGAAGTCAAGTAACCGAATAGCCGCCCCGGCATGAAAGCGCCGGGGCGGAAAGCCCTCGGGAGGGGCCCCGGCGAAACCGCCGGGGCCCCTCCCTTCTTTCCTCCCGGAGGGGAAATGACGATGACGACGACCGACGTCGTGAAAGCCGATGCCGCCGCCGGTGAGCGGGGGCTGACACGCAAGACCGCCCGCCGCCTCGCCTGGGCGGAGCGCACGGTGTACGCCGCCGCCGGCACCTGGGCCGCAGTCGGCCCGCAGATGGACCTCCCGTGGTGGGCGCACGGCGCGGCCCTGGCCACCGGCGCCCTCACCGGCGTCGGACTGTGGAAGCGCAGCGACACCGACGACTGGACGCGGCGACTCACCTCGTCGCTGCGGGCCCTGCCCGTGCTCGGCTGGACGGCCGCCTACACCGGCGGCCTGCTGGTCCCCGTCTTCGACTACCCCAACGGGTGGCCGATGCTGGGCGCGGCCGCCTGGACGGCCGGGATGATCCCCATGACGCCCTGGACCCGCTCCAAGGGCCTGAAGAGGGCCGCCGACAACCTCCCGGTCCTCGCCGGTGAGCCGGAAGTCGTGGACGCGGAGCCGGTCACCTTCGCCGACCACATGCGGGCACTGTGGACCCAGTCGCAGGCCACCGGCGACACCACCCTGGAGGGCATCCGCCAGTACGACCTCAGCGAGCCCGACTTCGAGGCGATCGTCCTGGCCCCCGCCGGCCACACCGTGCCGCGCACCCTGGACGAACGGGCCATCGCGGGAGTCTTCGACGTCCCGGTCGACGCGGTCGCCACGGCGCCGGTCCCCGGGTACGGCCCCGGCCGCCTCGCCATCCAGGTCGCGCCCCGCCTCGCCGAGGCCCGACGCGTACAGGAAGCCCTGGAGGTGGAAGCTGAAGACCCGGGCGCCGCCCTGGAACGGATCTGGGCGGAACACGTCAACAACACCGGCGGCGCCGCCCCCGGCGTCGACCTGGTCGCGTACGCGATCGGCGAGGACCAGATCCGCCTACGGATCGCCGCTCCGCGCGGCAAGACGCTTCGGGTCAACCACGAGGCCCTGTGCTCCGCGCTCGGCATTGACGACATCTCCCGCCTCGTCATGGAAGGCGCGGGCCCGCGTGAAGCGGTCGTCTACATCTACCGGGCCAACCCCCTCCTCCACGTCAGGCCTCCCACGAAGGAGGACCTGACGATGGACGACCGCGGCCGCATCTCCATCGGTGTTGCCCATGACGGCACGGTCGCCCGCATCCAGCTGTTCAACTTCGACACGGGTCGGGCCCAACACGGCATCACCGCCGGGACCACCGGCGCGGGCAAGTCCGGCCTGATGCGCCTCCTCGGCGCCGCACAGCGCATCTCGGGCGTCATCTCCTGGATGGCCGACGTCCAGGGCGGCATGTCGATGCCCGAGATGGAGGGTCGCATCGACTGGTTCGCCAAGGGACCTGAAGAGACGATGCAGCAGCTCCGCGCCTTGCATGCGGTCAAGCGGTACCGCGAGGACCACAGCAACGGCCGCGGAGACTTCGACTTCCACGGCCCGTGGCGCCTGATCCAGTGGACCGGCGACGAGATCAACCGCCTCCTGTCCTCCCTGGACCAGGACGTCCGCAGGGAAGCCGCCTGGATGATCGGCGACCTCCAGAAGACCGGCCAGAAGGTCGGCATCGGCATCGACCTCGCCGTGCAGTCCCTCCACCTGAAGGAACTCGGCGACAACCACGAGATCCGCGAGAAGGGCAAGGAAGGCCACGTCTTCCTGCTGCGTACCGCCTCCTCCTCCACCCAGGGCATGGGTCTGGACGGCATCGCCCCGATCGGTGCCCACATCTCCCCCATCCCGGAGCGGATCTACGAGGGCGCGGGCGCCAAGGAGCTGTTCGAGGGCACCGCCAACACCGAGGGCGTACCGACCCCCGGCATGGGCTGGCTGATTACCGAAGGCAAGGCGATCCTCTTCCGCACCTTCGTCCTGAAGAAGGTCAACGGCCTCTACCCCCAGCTCCAGGAGCTGATGGACGGCCACCCGATGCCCACCCTCACCGAGGGCGAGGCTCGTGCCGCCGGCGCCGCGTACGCCCACCGGGGTACCGCGGCCGCCAAGGAGGCAGGAAAGGCCGCAGACGGCCCGTCAACGTCCTATCGGGGCCGGGTCGACATGAATGCCCTCAATGGCGAGTTGGAGCGCATCACGGGCCTCCTGGAGGCCGATAACAAGGCCAAGGAGCAGGACGCCGAGGAACTGCCCGAAGCGCCGTCGCCCATGGCGGCCGCCAAGGCGAAGACCCCGACGATCCGCGAACGGATTCTCGCCGCCCTCCAGGGCCACCCCGAGGGCCTGGCGCTCAAGGAGATCCGCACCGCCGTCGGCTGCGGCACCGAAGGCGGCCCCGCCACCCGCAGCGTGAACAACGAGGTCAGCACGCTCGCCAACGAAGGTGAACTCGTCGCCCTCGGCAGGGGCGTCTACCGCCTGCCCTAACCCCCGAAACGGCAGGGGACCGGCTACTCCGTCAAGACCGGCCGGTCCCCTGCCCACTCCCCCAACGCATCGAAGGAGCCACCCCAGTGAACCACCCCGACCACCCCGCCGGCCGCGCACTCAGCGAAGCCGAGCAGGAGGCCGCCGCCATCCGCCTGATCGCCGAGGCGTACAGCGACAACACCCCGGTCGCCACTCGCTACAAGGACGTGACGCCTGTGCCCGCCACCGGCTATGCCCCGCCCGAGACCCAGCCCGGCCGGGCACCCATGAGCCAGCGTGCGACCGACATCAGCGGCACCATGCTCGCCGCCGGTATCGCCTCCGTGCCCATCTCCGGCGGCATCTCTCTCGTGATGTGGACCGTCGGACAGGTCAACCCGGTCGTCGTCGGCATCGTCTGCGTGGCGCCCGTCGCCTTCCTCGGCGCACTCTCCCGCGTCTTCAAGAGCGCCAAGGCGGCCGCGGAAGCCGCCCCGCCCGTCATCCACCAGCACTACGAGGGCACGGTGATCCAGGACAACACCGAGGTCACCACCCACACCCGCGGCGTCATCGCCCGCACCAACAACCGCTTCGACCGCTGAGGGGGGAACCGACCATGACGCGACCCGGCAACGTCCTGACCACCGTCCTCGAAACGCACGGCGGGCACTGCGCCTGCAACGGCGCCTGCGGCAAGACGCACACGGGCGACGGCGAGCGCTGCAACGCCACGAGCAGCGGCAAGAACAAGCCCCTGCTCGCCGCGCCGCGAACCCCGCACGCCACCGACGTGCAGAACGCGGCCGCCCCGCTGGAGGAACTGCGGCCCTGGCGCTGGCCCTGCTGGCGCGACGCGCTCGCCGCCGAGCGTGCCCGCGCCAACGACCAGCGCAACCAGGAACTCGCGGAGATGCAGATCGGCCTGTTCGACGTCGACACCGACGCCGCGGCGTAACACCCGATCCACCGGGACAGGAGCGGCCGCGCACCCCGCGACGGGATGCGCGGCCGCGCCGTGTCTCCCTTGACCGACTCGGCAACCACGTAAGGGATTCGATGACCACGCCCGACACCCTCGACGCCCGCCTGGACGCGGCTAACGCCACCGTCCTCGCGGAGATTTCCCGAACGGACGCCAAGTCCGGCGTCCTGCTCACCAGCTTCTCCCTGCCCCTCGCCGCGCTCGTCGCGGTAGTCCCGGGGCACGACTTACCGCCCGTCGTCGGTCTCCTCGTCGGCGCCGGTGCCCTCGGCCTCATCGTCGCCATGCTCGTCGTGCTCATCGTCGTCCGCCCCCGGCTGAGCGGCGCCGCGCGCGGCAGCTTCCTCTACTGGTCGTTGTGCACGCCCGAGGACCTGGTGAAGGACCTCCAGACTCCGGACGACCGCGTGGCGCACGTCATCCACCTTTCACAGATCGCCCGTCGCAAGTACGCGGGCCTGCGCCTCGCCGGGGACATCACCGGCGTATCGCTCGTTGCCCTCGGCGTCGCACTGCTCGTCGGCCTCGTCGCCTGACCCGCCCAAGGTGAACTGCATGGCAACCGACCTCGACCCCGTCACTGCCGCCCGCCGCGCCGGGCGCTGGGTGATCGGAACCTTCCACGGAGACCACGACGACACCAAGGTCGTCGCCATCTCCACCCGCGACGACTCCGCTCCGCTCCCGTACGGGTGGGAGTGCACCTGCGGGATCGGCCAGCGCTTCCCCAGCGAGGACGGCGTGTGGCGCAGCGCCCGGCGCCACGTCCACCCGCCCCGCTGGCGCACACGGGCCCGTCGGGTGCCGCTCCTGCGTCGCCTCGTCCAGCCCACGGCGCGTCTCCAGCACCCCCGGACGGCCTGACCGGTGACCGACCGCGCGGTGCCCGCCGACCTGTACGCCGCCTTGCAAGTCTGCTTCCCGCACGGAGGGCTTCCCGGCTGGCTCACCGCCGCCGGCCCCCGGTGCGGGACCGGCGCCGCCCCGATCCCGGTCGGCGCCGGCCAGGAAGACGAACTCGCCGACCTGGTCGCCCTCGCCTGGTGGGAACTCCTCCAGGACCCGGGTGGCGATCCGTTCACCAAGCTGTTCACCGCGGCCTGCGCACGGCATCTGAGCTGACAAAACGAAGCGGGCCCCGTCCTCGGACGGGGCCCGCTTCTTTGCGTTCGGGGTCGTTACGCTGCCGCAGGTTCAGGGTCGTCGGTGGCTGCCTCCAGGGCCTTCGGCTCCTCCGTGGCCTCAACAGCCTGCTCTTGCACCCCTGCCGCCTCTCCTGAGCCCCGCTTCGGCTTGGCCGGTTCGGCGAGCTGCTCCCGGCACTTTGCGATTTCGGCTTCGAGTGCATCGAGATAGCGCTCGGCGGCTGCCCTGTCCCTCCTGGCCAAGCGCCGCACCCAGGGCATGGAGACCGCCTTCTCCGCCCTGGCGGTGATGTCGACCTCCCCCTCGCCCTTCTCGTCGCTCCAGTTGTCCAGGAAGGCATGGATGGCCGCCTTGGCGGCCTCCTTGTTGAACTCCTCGCCCTTCGGGAGGGCGTCGACCGCTCCTCGAAGGACCTCGGCCGTGACCGGGACACCCGAAGCGGCCACCGTCGCGTATACGAAGACGGCGTGCTCCACGTCCCACGTCTCACGGACGGAGACCAGCTCCCATACCTGGGCCTGATTGGCCTTCTTGGCCTGCTCCAGGGACAGGCGAGGCGTTCCAATTGGAACTGAATCGTTCGATGCCAAATCGAACAGGGCTTCCGCGACCTGCCACGTGCGGATCAGCTTCCCTGCGTAGTTGGCCTTCATCCCCCAACGGGTCCAGCAGTAATCCTCGAAGCTGTCGTGCTCTGCGCGGTACAGCCGACTGTCTCGGATGATCTGCAACGCCTTGCCGGCCAGCCAGAAGGCCCACTTCAGAGTGTCGACGGCCGCCTCGCACTGGGCGAGTGACTGCCGCTCGTCCGAGGTGAGAGTCTTGGGCTGTCCCGAGATGGGGCGGAAGAGATTCGGCAGGGCCCGAGCCATGTCGATGGCGCTCTTGAACTCGAAGCGCTCCTGGGCTGACCCGCCGCGCTGGCGTCCCATCAGATCAGTCCTTCCACGGCCAGGGCCAACTTGTAGAAGTCCTCGCGCGCCCGGAGCGCAGTGCCGCTCTCCGGGTACTGGATCACGGTCAGGCCAGCTTCGGGTGCCTTCGCGTGGATCTTGTAGCGCCGGATGGCTTGGGGCATGTACGGGTAGCCGCGCACTTCGCACCACTCCTGCATGTCCTTGAGGTCAGCCCGCGTGCGGTCTGCCCCGGAGTCCCAGTTGTTGATGACCACCCGGAACTTGATCCCGTGCGGGCGCAGCAGGCGCTCGATGGTGTACTCGGCTGGGCCGTGGGTCAGGGTTTCCACTGGAACGACCGGCACCAGGGCGAGGTCGGTGAGGTCCAGAATCTCGCGCATCGCCTCGGCTGCCGGTCCGGTGCCCAGAGGGTCCTCTGCGTCCAGGTCTTTCGTCGGGTCGATGTCGGCGAAGCCGGGAGTGTCGACCACGATCCTGGTCACTGCGGGGTCCTTCATGAGGGCGGGCAGCTCGCCCAGCTTGCCGCGCGTGATGACGTAGTCGAACGGAAGGCGTGCCTCTGGCACCTTCCGCGCCCACTCATCAAGAGAGCCCTGGAGGTCGATGCCGGCGGCGACGATCGGGCAGGGGCAGTTGGGGTCGCTTGGGTCGGAAGGGGGGTTGTTCTCGCCCAGAACGGCCGCCACGTTGACGCCGATGGTGGACTTCCCGGCGCCGCCCTTCTGTTGGAAGGTGGTGATGACCTTGGCGCGGTGCTCTGGCTCGGGATTGTCATGGGGGGGCATGTGACCTCCGTGGGCTTCCCCTGGTGGGTACTCGGACGCGGTCATATTGCCAGAGGTCGAGCCGTCGACCGAGCATCGGTCGTCAAGGGTGAGCGGAGCCCGCGAAAACACGCCCGTTGTTCTATTTCGAGTCGAACGAAAGCGTTCCAATTGGAACGGGTGGAAACAATTGTTTCTACTCTCAGGTCTGCTCGGGGATCTCGGGCTGACTCGCTCCCGTGGCTCGGTCGATCGCGGCGCGGAGCAGGTCTCCGGTGGTGAGGACCTTGGCGCGGAGGCGGTCACGGATCTCCAGCGCAGACTGTGGTGCGGAAGGCCGCCCGGCTGCGGACATGAGGGAGAGTTCGGCGGGGATGCCGTCGCGTTCGGCCTCCCGGAGGGCGACGTCGACCCCGTCGCCCCAGCGGTCGGCCCAGTCCTGGAGCGCTTCGACGGCCTCCTTGCTGGTCCAGTACGCGGCGCGGCGGACGGTGTCGCCGAGCTTGTACGGCAGGTTCACCGACACGCGATGGGTGTAGCCGCCGTCACCCATGGGTGCACTCGGCGGGGTGCCCCACGGGCGTCCCGGCGCCTCCAGCTCGCCTTCCGGGGGCTTGGGCCACTCGCGGTCCAGGCCGCGGGCGCGCAGCTCCTCGCGGACGGCGCGGGTCACGATGTCGTCCCGGGTGCCGCCGAACTCGCCGGTTCGCCGCATCCTCGCGACCCGGGCCCGGATGTCGCGGCGGACGGCTGCGGCCGCACGCCGCGACATGCCGGGCAGGATCAGCTCCTTCCGGCGGGCGGCGATCCACTCCTCCTCGCGCTCGCGCTCGTCGTTGCGGCGCGCGTTGAGCGCCTTCAGGGCGTTCTCGGTCACCGCCACGTGAAACTTCATGTTCACCCTCGCCATGGTGGAAATGTAGCCAGATAATTGGGCCGCGTGCTGCTGCCGCTGTGACGCGGGGTGCCGTGAGGCAACCACCGGTGCGGCAGGGGAAATCCGCTGTTGGTGAGTCGTAGGGTCAAAGAGGATGGATCATGTCCGGCCGCTCTTGAGCATCCGGGCGGGGCCGGGGGGCGCCCCTGGTCCCGTCCGTGGTGACAGTGCGCCGGGCCGGGTCCATGACCTGTGCCCTACCAGCACCACGGGGGAGAACGCGTATGAGCATCGGGGGAGTGGAGCCGCCGCTCCGCGAGGACGAGGAGAACCGCAGTGACGCAGCTCAGCAGGCACGGGCAGACGGCTCGGGAGTATTGGGAGACGTACCGGCCGCAGGCCCTGGAGTCGCTGGGGAGCCCCGAGCAGCAGGCGGCGTTCTTCCAGGAGCTGGACCTGCGGGTGACGGAGAAGATCGGGCAGGTGACGACCGAACTCCTCCAGAAGCTCCCGATGGAGCAGCGCGCGGCGGCCCGGCGGGCGACCAGGTCGCAGGCGCAGGAGCTGGTGTACGCGGAGGAGATCTGGCTGGAGAAGGAGCCGGGGACGGAGCACCGGGAGATGTAGCGCCTCCTCGCTTCCGGCCGGAGGGGCAGCGGGACCTCGCCCCTGCGGGGCAGGGGGAGCGGGCTCGCGCCAACCTCGCGGCCCTGGAGACGCTGCGAGTCCTGGAGCGTGAGCAGCGACCGGCCACCGAGGAGGAACAGCGGACCCTCGCGCGCTGGTCCGGTTGGGGCGCCCTGCCCGTCATCTTCAACCCGCGGCCGGCGCGTGCGGCGTTCGACGCCGACGAGCCCTTCGAGCGGGCCGTAGCGCGCTGGGACGCGGTCAGTGACCTACGCGAGCAGATCCGGGAACTCCTCTCCGAGGACGAGTGGGCGGCGGCCCGCCACAACACCATCAACGCGCACTACACCGACGCCGACCTGGTCCGCTCGATCTGGGGCGCGGTCCGCGGGCTGGGCTTCACCGGCGGCCGCGTCCTCGAACCCGGCTCCGGTAGCGGCAACTTCATCGGCTTCGCGCCGATCCTGACCTCGACCCCGGTGCAGATGACCGGCGTGGAGGTCGAGCCGACCACCGCGGCCATCGCCCGCCACCTGTACCCGGACGCCGAGATCATCACCAGCGGCCTGGAAGAGGTCCCGCTCGCCGACGGCGGCTTTGATGGCGTCGTTGGCAACGTGCCCTTCGGTCGCTACAAGCGGTTCGACAAGGTCCACAACGCCGACCTGTCGCTCTCCATCCACGACCACTTCGTGCTGAAGTCGCTGTACGCCACCCGGCCGGGCGGCGTCGTCGCGCTCATCACCTCGCGCTACACCATGGACGCGGAGAAGCCGGACGCGCGGGAGCGCATGTACCAGCTCGGCGACCTGGTCGGCGCGGTCCGTCTGCCCGCCCGGGCGCATATGGCGGCGGCCGGGACGGACGTCGTCACCGACGTGCTGTTCCTGCGGCGCCGGATGCCCGGCGAGGAGCCGGGGGACAAGACGTGGCTGACGTCCCGCAAGCGGGTGCTGCCCGGCCACGACGACGAACTGGCGGTGAACTCCTACTTCGACGCGCACCCCGAGTACGTGCTCGGCGAGCTGCGCGCGGGCTCCCGGGAGTGGGGGCCGGAGGTCACCGTCGTCGGCCGTACCGACCAGACGCCGGCGGAGTCCCTGGCGGCCGCGGCCGCCGCCATTGCGGTGGAGGCCCGGGCCGCCGGGCTCACCGCGGCCGCCGACCAGCGCACCGAGCCGGTGCAGACGATCGTCACCGGCGGCACCGAGGGAGCGCTCGGGCTGGACGCCGAGGGCAACCCCACGATCATCGACGGCGGCCGCCCGGTCCCGCTGGAGATCCACCCCGACCAGCGCGACCAGCTTGTCCAGCTCATCCGCCTCAAGGGCCTGACCCTGAAGCTGTACGAGACGGAGGCGGACACCCCCGAGCCGGGGGAGACTCCGCAGCTCGCGGCGCTCCGCGCGGAGCTGCGGGTGGCCTGGCGGGACTACCGCAAGAAGCACCCGCCGCTGACCAAGCCGCGCCAGCACTACGTCTTCACGCCCCCCGAGGCCCGCGAGCAGGCCAAGGCGCAGGGCCTGAAGGAAGTCCCGGCCGCGTGGAAGCAGCGCACCGCGTTCGCCTGGATTGACGACGACCCCGACGCCTCGCTGCTGTTCGGCCTGGAGGAGTGGGACGAACGCACGGGCAAGGGCACCGAGCAGAAGGTGCTGCTGACCCGCGTCCTGGAGCCGCGCATCCTGCCGGCCCGGGCCAACAGCCACGAGGACGCCATCGCCCTGGCGATGGAGTACGACGGCGGGCGCCTGGACATGAGCCGGGTCGCCAGCCTCCTGGGGCTGGACGAGGAGAGCGCGGCCGCGCAGTGCGCGGACGCCGGGCTCGCCTACCGCGACCCGCTCCAGGACGACGCGTGGGAGCCCCGGCACCGCTACCTGTCCGGCAACGTCCGCGCCAAGCTCGCGGCCGCCCGGGAGCGGGCCGCCGAGGACCCGACGTTCCAGGGCAACGTCTCCGCCCTGGAGCGGGTCCAGCCCGCCGACCTGGCGCCCTCCGAGATCAAGGCGAAGATCGGCGCCCCGTGGATTCCGGTCGAGACCTACAACGACTTCCTCGCTCACCTGGGCTTCGAGGACGCCAGTGTGCTGCACGCGGGCGGCACCGTGTGGGAGGTCCGCGGCGCGAAGAACGGGGACCTGGCGCGCACCGAGTGGGGCACCAGCTCCCGGCCGACGCAGGACCTGTTCAGTGCACTGCTGCGGCAGGCCGACTCGACCATCCAGGTCACCTACCGCGACAACGAGGGCCGGACCTACGTCGACAAGGCCGCCACGGACGAGGCGCAGGAGAAGGCCCGGCTGATCGCCGAGGCCTTCGAGGACTGGGTGTGGGCCGACGAGACCCGCGCGGCCAACCTCGCGAAGATCTACAACGAGCAGTTCAACAACCTGGTGCTGCCCGAGTATTCGGGCTCCGCGCTGACCCTTCCCGGCCTGATCAGCGGCTGGACGATGAAGGAGCACCAGAACGCCGCGATCCGCCGGATCGTCAACGAGCCGACGGCGCTGCTCGCCCACGTCGTCGGCGCGGGCAAGACGGCGACCATGGCCGCCGGCGCGATGGAGCTGCGCCGAACCGGACTGGCGAAGAAGCCGTGCCTGATCGTGCCCAACCACATGCTCAAGCAGTGGTCGCGCGAGTTCCGGCAGCTCTACCCGAACGCGAAGATCCTGGCGATCACCGCGAGCGACCTGAGCAAGAAGCGCCGCGCCAAGTTCATGGGCCGGATCGCGGGCGGCGACTGGGACGCCGTGATCCTCACGCACGAGGCGTTCAACCGGGTGCCCCTGCGGCCGGACACCCAGCGCAACTACCTCGACCACGAGATGCAGTCGCTGCGCGACCAGCTCGACATCGCCGCTCAGGCCGGGATGCACCGCAACACGGTCAAGCAGATCGAGGAGAGCTTGGCCAACGCGGAGGCCAAGCTCCAGCAGCAGATCGAGTCCATGGGCGACGACAACGGCGTCTACCTGGAGGACACCGGCGTCGACTACGTCTTCCTGGACGAGGCGCACGAGTACAAGAACCTGCGCACCGTCTCGGCGATCCCCGGCGCCGCGATCCAGGGCTCGGCGAAGGCCACCAAGCTCCACATGGTGCTGGACTACCTACGCACGACCAACGAGTCCAACCGCGTGGCGACCCTGGCCACCGGCACCCCGATCGCCAACTCGGTGACCGAGGCCTACGTCCTCAAGCGCTACCTCGCCCCTCAGATCTTGGAGGAGATGGGGCTCGACGCCTTCGACAACTGGGCCGCCACCTTCGGTGAGGTCGTCTCCCAACTGGAGCCCGACCCCAAGGGCGACGGGTACAAGTACAAGGCGCGCTTCAGCCGCTTCTTCAACGTGCCGGAGCTGATGGCGGCATACAGGACGTTCGCCGACGTGCAGATGGCGGAAGACCTGGACCTGCCCACGCCGCCCGTGCTGGAGAACGAGGACGGGCAGCGCGGCGAGACCGTCCTCATCCCGCCCACCCCGGCGCAGCGCCAGTTCATCAAGGAGCTGCCGCACAAGCCCTGGGTGCGTAAGCCCGGCGGCGTCCTGAAGGCCCTCGGCGAGGGCCTGCGCGCCTCCGTCGACCTGGACCTGGTCGACGCCACCGAGGCGCTGCGCAACCTCGGCTTGAGCATCACGGCCGAGCAGATCTCCAGCGAGGACCCGGCGGGCGGCGGGCGCGTGCTGGACATGGAGAAGGTCGCCGACCTCGCCGACGCTGCCGCCGTCGACATGCGCAGCGTCGGCGGCAGCAAGGAGATGGGCAGCAAGATCCCGTATGCGGCCGAGAAGATCGCGGAGATCTGGCAGGAGACGAAGGACATCGTCTACCCGGTCTCCGGGGACGATCCGACCCCGCAGGAACTGCCCGGCGGCCTCCAGCTCGTCTTCCTGGACGAAGGCACCCCCGGCAGCACCGCCAAGCACGCCGCCGACCTGTACGCGGACCTGCGCGACGAACTGGTGCAGCGGGGGATGCCGCGCGAGTCCATCCGCTTCATCCACGAGGCGTCCACCGACCGCAAGAAGGAGAAGCTGTTCGCCGACTGCCGCTCCGGACGCGTCCGCGTTTTGGTCGGATCTACGCAGAAGATGGGCACCGGCACGAACATCCAGGACAGGGCGGTCGCACTGCACCACCTGTCCTACCCGTGGCGGCCGGCGGACATGGCCCAGCGCGACGGCCGTATCGAGCGGCGCGGCAACCTCAACGCCCCGTGGATCGAGAACACCCCCGACCACGTCCGCATCCTGTACTACATCACCGAGCGCACCTTCGATGAGTTCCGGCTGACCACCCTCGCCCGCAAGGCGAGGTTCATCGGCCAGATTCAGCGCAAGGACTTCAGCGCCCGAGAGATCGAGGACATCGGCGCCGACGCCATCAACCTCGGCATGCTCTCCGCCCTGGCCTCCGGTGACCCGGCGATCCTGCAACTGGCTGAGGCCACCGCCGAACGCGCCCGGCTTCAGGGCCTGGCCCGAAGCTGGGACCGCCAGCAGGACACCCGCACGCAGCAGCTCGGCGACATTGACGACTTCCTCGCCCGCGCGGACACCGCCCTGGAAGGCATGCGGGCGGCGGCCCCCAACCGGCGCCCGACCACCGGCGACGACTTCGCCATGACCGTGGGCGACGCCACCTACCGCAGCCGCGACGCGGCCGCGAACGCGCTCGGGGCCAAGATGGTCGCCATCGCCCAGGACCAGTCGCTGCGGCCCGGTGAGCGCGTCCCGGTCGGCACCTTCGGCGGGCAGGACTTCCACGCGGAGGTCGCCTACGGGGCCAGCGGCCGCCGCCAGATGCGCCTGCGCTACGCCTGGGGGTACGTCGTACCGCTGGGCCAGCGCGAGGACCGTGCGCAATGGCAGGCCTCATCCGTCACCCAGTCCAACGGCCGCGGCGCCATCCAGAGCCTGGAGCACTTCCTCAACCACCTGGACGACGACCTCGTCAAGCTGGAGCAGTCGGCCGAGTCCCTGCGGGCCCGCCGCGAGGAGATCGCCTCCAACCTCCGCCCGAAGGACGAGAACCCCTACCGCATCCAGGCCCGTTCCAAGGAACGGGAGGAGAAGGCGCTGGGCAAGCTGGTCGTCGCCAACGAGAAGGAGGCCGCCCTCGCCGAGCGGATCGAACGGGCCGCGAGCGTCAACGAGGACGCCGCCGAGGAGGTCAACGAGGAACTCGAAGCGCTGCGCGAGCACATCGCCAACCTGCGCAAGACCATCGCCGACGAACACCAGATCCAGGCCCGGGCCCGGGGCCTGACGCAGGACGAGAGCAGGTCCGACGACGCGCCCAACCCTAATGCGCCTACCCCTGCGGAGAAGGCCGCACTGGAAGCGTTGGCACAGGACATGGCCGATGCGTTCTTTCCCGAGGACAGTGCCCAACGGCCGACTGCGCGGTCGTCCGCAGGCGGTGCCGAGCCCGGGCAGGAGGACCCGCCGGCCGAAGCGCAGGACCAGTCCAGCCCGGACGCGGGGACCGGACAGAGCACCCCTGAACCCGATGCTCCCGGTGAACCCGAGGCGGAGCCGTCCCCCGGCCCGGTGACGCCCGAGGCCTCGGGCGACGGTGCGGCCGACGACGAAGAGGACAGGGAACAGCGGTTCAGGGAAGAGGTGGACAACCTCTTCTCCGGCGCCGTACCGGAGCCGGAGGGGCCTGACTCGCCCGAGGAGACGGCACCGCTCCAGGAAGTGGTCGACCTGTTCGGCGACCGGGTGTCGGTGACTCACATCGGCGGCCCGCAGCCTCCGGCGGAGTCTGCCACCGAGGTGCCCGCCGGTGAGCCGGACACCCCTGCCCCGCAGTCGGAGCCGGAGCCGGAGCCGGAGTCGGAGCAGCAGCAGCCGGAGCCGGAGCCGGAGCCGGAGCAGCACACCGGCCCCTCGCCGGCCATGGCCCGGTGCGCGGCTGTCCTGCGGTACTACGAGCCGCTGTTGCAGCGCCACAAGCTGTCCGGCCGCGACGTCGTCGCCTACATCGACCGGCCCGGCGTCGGGTTCTCCTACGACCCGGACAACCCGCTGCCCGAGCTGATCCACCAGATCGGCAAGGTCGCCGAACGCGTCGGCGGCTCCTACCGCGTCAGCTACAACGAGTGGGTCAACTACCAGGTCGGCGAGCGCCGCCAGCAGCAGAGCGACGACCTGACCAACCTGAACCTGGACCTGCTCACCCTGTACCAGGGGGAGACCGATCCCCTGTTCATGGTCGACCTGGAGGCGATCCTCGCCGCCCCGCCCGGCACCGTCATCGAGCTGCCGTCCGAGGCGCAGATCGAGGCGGAAGAGGCGGCCGCGGCCCGCATCGTGATCGACCACGACGCGGAGGGCACCGAGGTCCGCAACACCCCGCGCGGCGGGGACCAGCGCATCCGGGACGCGCTGAACGACCTGGACTTCAACTGGTCGCGCCGTCAGCAGAAGTGGTACCAGCGTCGCGGCACCCCCTTCGAGGACCGTGACACGGCCGTACGCGGCCTGCGCGCCGCCTTCGAGCGGCTGGGCGTCCCCTACACCTACAACGGCCCCGACCAGCAGGACACAGAAGAGACCACGGAGGCCACCCCGCAGGAGACCGACGCCCCGGCTGGGCCGGTGCAGACCGAGCCCACTGCGGACGTCTCCGCCACACATGGCGCGGCCCTCGCCCCCGTCCGCCAGTCCGCCGGATGGGCCATCATGGCGGTCCTCAGCGAAGACCAGGTGCGCGGACTGGTCAGTGCCGTCGCGGTCGACGGCCAGCCGGTCAGCACCCAATCCCGGCGCCTGCCGGGGGACCGGGTACGGGAGTGGATCGCCGAGCAGCGGCAGACGCCGACGACAGCCTTCTACGCCTCGGACAGCAGTGAGCTGCCCTCCGCCCTGCGCGGCGCCGGCGACGTGCGCCTGTCGGCCCACATCAACGGGCTGACCATCGACCAGGGCGACGTGTCCTTCCGGACCCCGTGGGAACACCTCCCCGCCTGGATCGACGCCGCCGTCGCGCACGACACCGCCACCCGCTCCAGTGACCTGCCTGCGTGGCGCTACGGCCGTCTGGACCACGAAATCCATTTCCGGATCGACGAGCGCAACGAGTCCGCGGCCCTGGCGCTCCGCGCCCTGGCCACCGCGCTGCGCGAGACCGCCCCGCCCACCGACGAACAGTTCGCCGAAGCACGGGCCAGATTCGCCCCGGTGGCTGCGGCCGCCGACGCGGAGCCCGAGCCGGGCACGGTCAGCCCTGAGCCCGCCCCGCCGGCCGCCGCCGAAACGCAGACCGAGCCCGCCGCACCCGGTGACACCGGGGTGCCGGAGAACGAGCCGGAAGACCCGGAGGCCGACGACACCGACACCGACACCGTCCCGGCGGCCGAGGACGCGGTGGTCGTGCAGACGCCGGACGGGCCCGGCACGGTCATCGGCACCGACGACGGCGACCTGGTGCTGGTCACCACCGAGTCCGGCACCCGCGTCTGGGAACGCGGTGAGGTGCAGTGGCCCGACGGTTCGGTCCAGCCGGAGAACACCGACCGGGCCGCCAAGGAACGACAGAACGCCGCGGACGCCGCGCAAGCCGCGACCTCCGAGGGCATCGAGCTGCGCTACGGCAACGGCAACCGGCTGGTCGACCTGGACACCGAGGCCGGACACGGCACCGTGGTCGACGCCGACGGCGCGGTGATCGGCTGGGTCCGTGCCCGCATCGGCGACGACGGCCGCCGCTACTGGTGGGCGCAGGACGCACGCGGCGGTTCCCCCGACGACATGCCTTACCACGAGTCGCTGCCGCCCACCGCGGGCGTACCGGCGATCCGGGCGGCCGGGAGTATCCGCTCCGAGCTGCACGCGGTGAAGGAACCGGCACACCGCAGCCCCATCCCTGCCGAGTACGCCGCCCGCGAGGTGCGGCTGACCACGGCTCAGGTCCGGGAGCTGCGCCGCCTGGTGCTCGATGCCACCTACTCGGACGGCACCCCGATCGAGCCGCCGGAGTGGGTGGCCTCGCACCGCAAGTACGTCCTGACCGTCGGGCAGATGCAGGCCCTCGGCGACGCGGCGCAGGCCGCCGCCGACGCCTTCCCCGGCGTCACTGCCGAGGAACGGCGCACCGCCCGCGTGCTGCGCAACGCCGCCGAGCGCTTCGAGTTCGAGGTGTACGACACCGCCCGGTGGCGGGCCACCATCCCGCCGATCGGAGAGACGGACCCCTACGCCGGGCCCTACCAGCCTCGCCCCCGGCCCGAGGCGCCCGAGGCGGAGCAGCAGACGACGGAGGCGCCCGCCCCGGCCCCTGAGCCCGCGGACACCGAGACGCAGGACTCCGCCGCGAACGAGGCGGACCCTGCGGCCCCGGCGGACACCGGCGCCCCGGCACCGGCCGAAACTCCGGAGGAGGCGGCCCCCGCCGACCCGCAGCCCGAGGACAGCACTCAGGCGGCACCGGCCACCGCAGCGGGGGACACTCCCGCGCCGGACCCCGCACTCACGGAGGCCGCCGCGCCCGGGCCGCCGACCGACGCAGCACCGGACAGTGAGGGAGCCGAGGACGACGAGACGCAGCTCGACCTCTTCCCCAGCGAGACGCCGGAGCCCCCGGCGACCACACGTCGGCCCGGCGGCCGGCGACGCGTCAGCCGGAGGGAGCCCGCCATCCACCCGGGCGCCGAGGGCGGCCCGGAAGACGGACGCCTGGGCGTCTACGGGCACGCCGGGCACGGCGAGTGCGACCGGTGCGGCACCCCCGACACCGACCGCTACACGATGGTGTGGACCTGGTACACCGGCACCGAGACCGGCGGCGCCATGGCCGCCGAGTGCGGGAGCTGTGTCGAGCTGACCACCGGCCTGACCTACAAGGAGTACCGGCGCCTGGCCGACGTCGCCGAGGCCCGGCGCGGCGGCCGGCGCATCGTGCCGACCCCGTACGCCAAGGGTGACGTCACCGGCAGCCGCACGGCCGAGAACGAGTGGACCTACGTCCACCAGCCCACCGGCAAGCGGTACCGGCTCGCCGAGGAAACCCCGAGCGGATACCGGGGCTTCGTCCTGCGGGACCTGTACGGCATCTCCCAGGGCACGGGCGTCTCCACGAGTTCCGGCTACGAACTGGCCGAGCGGGCGGCCCTGGGGCGCACGGCGGAGACCCACCCGAACGACAGCGACGACTGGGTGTTCTTCGGCTACCGCTCCGACGCGGGCAAGCTGACGCTCCACGAGGGCGAGAGCATCAACACCGACCATCCCAACGGGCCCCGCCGCAGCGATGCCCCGTTCGAGCACGGACCGCGCTGGGACATCACCGTCGGCGGCTCCGACTACCAGGTGGAGATGGTCTACCAGCAGGGCCCGCCCGGGCAGGACGGCCACCGGCTGGAGGTCACCGCCCCCGACGGCACGAGCGCCCGCCACGTCCAGTGGGACGGCGTGCTGGAGTGGGCGCGCGAACGTGTCCGCGCGCCTGAGCCGGAGCGGGCGGCCACAGCACTGGCCGCGCCGCTGGCCGAGGTGGAGGAAGCCCTCACCGCCGCAGAGGGCATCCGTGAAGCCGTCCAGCGCCGCAGCACCACCACGGCCCTGGTCCAGGCGCGCGAGGCCTGGGAGCGGGCACGGTCCCACTACGAGGCCGGTCGGCTCGCCGAGGGAGACGGCCACCTTGCCACGGCGCGCAGTCACGCGATCCTGGCCCGGTACCGGGAGAGCAGTCACGCCGACTTCCAGCCGCTCATGGACGCCGTGCGCCGGTTCCACGACGCAGTGGACGAGGTCCTCTACCCGGGCGGCGCGGGCTGGCGGCCGGCGGTGGGCGACTACGTCCGCGCCCGACACCGCTTCGTGCCGGAATCCGAGGGCTTCTGGATGAAGGTCACCGCGATCGGGGCCGACGGCATCCACGTCGAGTCCGGTTCGACCGGCGACGCCAAGACCGTCGTGCAGCCCACCGACCTCGGGCCGCACGCTGATCTGCCCTGGCAGGAACAGCCCTCCCGCGCCCCCGGCGAGCCGAGGGCGTCGGACCAGGAACGGCGGGACCTCCTCGGCATGCCGCCGCAGCCGGTGCCCGACCCCGCCCCCGCGCGGCCGCAGAGCCCGCCCGCCGACCTGGACGAGGAGCAACTGGACCTCTTCGCCGCCGGGGCCCCGGAGCCGCCCGCCGCCCTGGAGGAGGCCGCACCGGCGGCCGACCCGGTCGACACCACGGCGTCCGACACCGAGGCGCCACGCGAGGGCAGTCTGGGCCTGGTCGACGGCGAGACGCTGACGTACCGCGGCCACTGGGACGGCCGCTACGAGATCACCCTCCCGGGCACCAGCTACCTGCTGTTCCTGCCCTCCATCGAGTACCGGCGCACGAAGTTCGCCGTCGCATCGAACGAGGACCCGGACGCCATGTCCCCGAAGCGGCTGCGTCGGTTCGAGGAGGCGGAGGAGATCATGCCCTGGCTGCGGGCCCATGCCTCCAGGCAGCAGACCGGCTACGTCTTCCGTGACGGTGCGTGGAGTGAAGCCCCGCAGACCGCCGCACCGGAGCCGCCGGCGGACACCGCGGCCGCCGAGGACGAACAGCTCCCCCTCCTCGGGACCGACGACACCGCCCCCGGCCCGGACACGGCGGCCGGAGAGAACCCGGCCGCCCCCGAGGCCTCGCCCGCCGAGGAGACCGCCCCCGACGCGTCGCCGGACGGTGCCCCCGCGCCGCAGGATGCAGACCAGGAACCCGACCAGCAAGACCAGGAGGAATCAGTGGCAGACGAGCCGGAACCCACCTCCGTCGCGACGGACGTCCCGGCCGTCACCCCGGCCGTGGAAGACCTCCCGGCGGAAGCCGACGTGCAGGAGGAAGCAGAGCCTGCCGTGGACGTCGAAGACCCGCCCGCCCCCCGCACGTTCACGGAGGCGTTCCCGCTCGCCGCCGATGCCCGGTACCGGCTCCGGCTGACCACGGTGGAGGGCGAGGGCCCCCGCGACGGCGAGCTGCTGTACGGCGAGGTCACCGTTGCCGCCGTGCGCCTGTCCGCCTCCGGTCGCTGGTTCGCCCGGCTGGCGGTCGACGGCATGCCCGCCGACGTCACCGAACTCAACGGCTCGCCGATGGACGCCGCACGGCAGGGTGCGGTGATGTTCGCGGTCGTCACGGGGGAGCCGTACGGCGACCCACCGGCCGCGGTCAACGTCCGGGGGCCGCAGTCGCGGGCGGACGCGCTGCGCGTCGAACTGCGCACCGCCGCCGAGCAGCACCTGCGCACCATCACCGCAGCGGCCGCGCGAGCGAGCGAGAACTACGGGCAGAACCCCCTGTTCCAGGCCCTGAGCGTCCAACTCGGTCGCCTCGGTGCCGCCGACGTGGAAGACCACGGCTCGCAACAGATGGCCGCGAACCTCCGCGCCGTCCAGGAAGCGGTCAACGCCTGGGGGACCGCGCTGCCGGCGGACCCCGCCCTCGATGAGCGGCAGCACTTGGCCTTCCCGCTCATGAACCTGCTGCACGAGACCAGGCGCATGCAGGTGCGCCTCCAGGCCACCCTGGACGCGATGGTGGCCGACCGTGCCGCCGCCCGGGAGCGGGAGGCCGCGGCCGCCGCAGCCGCCGCGCAGGCCGAACCCGTCCGTGACGACACCGCGCAGCAGGAGGCGGCCCCGGCGGCGGAGCCGGAGCCCGCTGCGGACCCGGCGGCCGCCGAGACGGCGGAACCGCCCGAGCCTGCCGACACACCCGGCCCGGAGCGGACTCCCGACGCGCCCGACCAGCCCGCCCCGCTCCCCGACGCCCCGGAGGACACCGAGATGGCCACGCCCGCCCGACCCGCCACACCCGAGAGTCCGGCGGCCCCCGGCCCGGACGGCGCCGCCGAACCGGGTGAGGACCAGGCACCGGCCGACATCACGCAGCGCGAGGGACGCGTCGAACGCACCGGGCCCGACGAGCCCACGCCGCCCGCCGTCCCGGAGCCGGAGGCCGACCTGCCGCTGTGGACCGGCCCGACGGAGGCCTCCGTCCCGGAGACGGACCGCCCCCTCGGCGTCGTCGCCGACTTCGCGGCCGTCCAAGAGGCGTGGGACGAGCACGTGCCCGCAGACAAGGGCACGGGCGCGGACCTGTTCGCCACCGTGGAGGACGAACTCCAACGGCTGGAGGCACTCTTCGCCGAGGCCGTGGCCAACCTGACCCCGCCCGCCGAACCGCAGCCCGCCCCCGCGCCGACACCGGCACTGGCCGCCGAGCCGCCGCAGCCCGCCCCCGCCTCCCCGCCGGCCGCCATGCCAGAGAAGGCGCCGGACCGCGACCCGCAGCAGGCGGCGGACGCAGTCAACGCGGCGCTGCGGGAGGCGGACGCCCACGCGCCCGCGCTCCAGGACCTGCCGGAGTGGCAGCGCATCCAGAGCGTGCGGGGAGCCTTCGGCCACCTGGTGCGCGTCATGAAGGAGCGGGCAGGCGAGCACTTCGGCAAGCTCATGGCCGACGGGCGCGTCGGCGACTTCGTACGCCGGGCCTCGATCGCCGCGTGCGAGAAGGTCGCCGGGTGGGCGCAGGCCGCCGCCGACAAGCTGCGCCGCCCCGACGAACGCGGCACGGACAAGCGCGAGGAGCTGCCCACCGCGGAGGCGCTGCTGCGGCTGGGAGACGCGGCCCTCGAGTACCGGGGACCGCGACGGGCGGGCGGCAGCACCCCGCCGCCGACGGCGAACGGCGCCGCCCCGGTGGACATCCCGGCGATGCGCAAGATGGGGGAAGCCTTGAACCGGCCGATGCCCGGGGCCAAGCGCGGTGTGTCCGCGGCCGCCGCCCGGGGACGGTCGACCACCACGAAGCGAGGGAAGAAGCCCGCACCCGGCGCCAGCGCCGAGCAGGCCGGACACCTCCGCCGCGGCAGCACCGAGCAGCTGCCATCACGCAAGCCCACCCAACGCTGACCCGCCCGGGCCTGAGTCCGGGCGCTTACGAGGCGCCCGGGCTCCGATCCGTCCTCGTTCGTGGGAGCGTCGGGCCCGCTACTGCTTGTACGCCCACGTCCGGCCGGTCTGCCGGTACTCCTCCACGGGGATGGGCTCGACGCCGGGCTGCATCCGGTGTACGTACAGGTGTCCCTCAAGATGGTCGATCTCGTGGGCCACGAGACGGGCAAGGCCTCGCTCGTACACCGTGGTGGCGGTTGAGCCCTCGATCGTCGTGGTCTCGACCGTGATGCACAGGGGGCGGGGAACCATGCCTCGGACGTCGAAGAAGCTGAGGCATCCCTCGTACTGCTCGTCGGTGTCGTCGGAGATCTCGGTGACGCGGGGGTTGAGCAGCACGATGGCGCCGGCGCCCTGCTCGGCGGGCTGGACGACGGCAGCCGCGCGGCTGATGCCGATCTGCGGGGCGGCGATGCCCATGCCCTTGGCGAAGGTGTGGACGCGTGAGATGCGCTCCATGGAGGCGAACAGTGCGTCCACGGTCTGCTCGGCGGCCTCCCGTTCGGTGGGTAGCTCGAACCGGCGCGCTACCTCGGCAAGGACAGGGGCGCCCTGCTGGACGACGCCGAGGTTGCGCATCTGCTCGCTGGGCCGCACGACGGTCACTTGAACTCCCCTTGATTCACGTTCGGTTCAGGCCGGGCCCGGAACCTCCATTCGAGACGATAGCGAGCGTGCAGGGCCGGGCGGGCGGTCGACCAGGTGAACAGGCGCATCCCGTTCTCCTCGCGTCGCGCGGGGGCACTGGGCAGCGGGGACGCCTCGGCGGTCATCGACGTCTCTGTGCCCCACACCACCGGATCGAGCGCGGCGGGGAAGGCGAGAGCGACCTCCAGGTGCTCGGTGGGCAGCCGTACGGCCCGCTGGAACCACCGGCCCCACTTGGTGTCGCTGACGGTGTAGGCGTACTCGATCCACACCGAATCGCCGGGGTAGAGCGGGAAACGCCCCTGGTCGTTGTCGAACAGCAGCCACACCTCCTTGAAGGCGTCCCGGTCGTGCTTGGCCTCCCAGCGCATGGCCTCCCCCCGGCACGTCGCGGTGAGCGCGAGCTCGTCCCACGTCAGCGGATGCTGCCGGTAGTGGGCGTTGGAGCGTTCGGGGTCGCCGGGGTAGCAGTCGACGGAGATGCGGATCAGGTAGCGGGTGATCGGTGCCGTGCCGGTGTTGCGCAGCAGGCGGCGCATGGTGAGCCGGTAGGCGCGGCCGTCGTAGTCGAGCCGGGCGGCGTCGTGAGCGACGACGATCGCCGACCCGGCGGCGTACGGCTGCTCGGGTCCGCGTGCCGGGGGCACTGCGGCTGCCGCGGTGGTCTGGCGGGCGCGGGCCGATTCGTACTCGCCCCACCGGTGCCAGATCGCCTTGCCGGCGTTCAGGGTCTCGTCCGCACGGCGGGCGAAGTCCTCGGTCGGCTTGTGCCGACCGGATTCCATGTGGCTGACGTAGCTGGGGTGAAAGCCCATCAGCTCGGCGAGAGCCTTCTTCGACATGCCGCGCACCTCGCGCCAGTAGGCGACCTCGGCGGCGAAGTGCCCGGTGGCCTGTTCCACGGTGATCGCGGCGTCCTGCGCGTCCATCAAAGCTCCCGCCCTGCTTGGCCGTTGAGTGCGTGAGTGAACCGTGAGTGAGGACAGTTCACCATTCTGTCGCCATCCCCGGTGCCGGTTTGCTCCCACTCACCGGCCCGACCCTCGCGGCCGCTGAGAAGGGGATCTCGCCATGCGCGTGCTGTATCTGCTCAACGTCTCCAACCCGCACAAGTTGTCCGCCGACTCCGGCTTCACGTTCGCCGAGCTGCTCGCCCCGGCCCTGACCGACGCCGGAGCGAAGGTAACGGTGGCGGCGCCGGTCGCCACGGGGGACGGCCGTGTGGGCTTCGAGCCCACCACGGCGCCGGCCACGAAATACAGGGCGCGCTTCGACCCGGGCGTGAACGAACTGGCGGCGCTGATCCGGCGCACGAAGCCGGAGGTGGTGGTGGCCAACCAGATCGAGGCGGCCCCCGCCATCCGGGCCGCCCTGCTGGAAGCCGGTACGGACGCGCTGATCGCGGGATACTGCCACTACCTGCCGTTCTCGTTCACCGCCGACGGGCGGCTCGTCACGGACCCGTCCCTGGACGACGGCGGACTCGGGGACAGCGTGCTGCTGGCCTTCGCCGCCGGGCTCGCGGCCTGCGACCGCCTCCTGGCGCACTCCTCGACCGCCGCGTCCTGGATCACGGCCGCCGCCGCGCGCACGGGCGTGGACCTGGGGGTGAAGCTGCACGTCGTGCCCGCCCCGCGGGATGAGCGCCTGGTCCGCGACCCTGCCGACGTTGCCGTACCGGACGGCACGGCGGCCGCGCTCTACAACCACCGGCTCTACGCCCACTACGGCACCGCCGCATTCACCGCCCTGGCCCGCCGCCTGGTGACGGAAGCGCCCGTCACGCTCACCGTGATGGACCTGTTCGGCACCCGCAGCCCGGAGCGCATCCGGCTGGACCCCAGCCCGGAGCGGCACCGCGACGAACTCGCCGCCCTCGATGGCATCACCATCGCTTCCGACCGAGGCGACCGCATCCGCTACCGCAACCTGCTGGCCGACGCACACTTCGGGATCGCACCGTTCAGGCCGGGCTGCCCCTGGTCGATGTCCGTCATCGACTGCCAGGGCATGGGCCTGCCGGTCATCGCCCCGCGCACCGGATGGCTCGCCGAGCACATCGACGACGATCTCCTCTTCGACACCCCCGACCAGGCCGTGGCCATCGCCACCCGGCTCGCCACCGACGCGGAGTTCTACCGGGTTCACGCCAAGCGCGCCCACGCCGCCACCGCCGACCTCGCCCCCGCCGCCGTGGCGGCCCGCTACCTGGAGGCCCTGCGATGACCACGTTCGACGCGGTGATGCTGTCCTACGACGAACCCCTCGCCGACCGGCTCCACGCCCGGCTCCAACGGGTTCTCGGGGTGCAGGTGAAACGGCTGCACGGAGTCCAGGGGATGCGCCGGGCCTACCGGCTGGCCGCCGAGGTAGTCGAGACCGAACAGTTCCTCCTCGCCGACGGCGACTTCGTTCTGGCCACCGAGTTCACCCTGTCCGCCGTCGAACCGCTACCAGAAGGGACGTCGATGCGGGTGTGGCGAGCCCGCAACCCGCTCAACGGACTGATCTACGGCTACGGCGGGCTCAAGCTGATCCGCCGCTCGGCGCTGCGGGACCTCGGCGACGCAGTCGACGTGCTGGCCGCGCTGCCAGGCCGGTGCGAGTTCACCGCCAACATCGCCGGGACCACACGGATCAACCAGTCCCCGTACCACGCCTGGAAGGCAGGCTTTCGGGAGTGCGCGATGCTCGCGCGCGGCAGCGAGTACGGCATGGACGACGCCGAGGCCACCGAACGGATCGCCGCGTGGACCGCGGGCGGGGACGGGGAGTTCGCCGAGTTCGCCGTCTCCGGCGCCCGCGAGGGCGTCGCCTTCGCCCACGAAGCCGCCCGCGTCCCCGCCCTGTTCGACAAGCTCAACGACCCCGGATGGCTGTACCAGCGGTTCACCGCCGGCCACGGCGAACAGGCCATCGCCGGATGACCGCCACGCCGCCGCTGGTACTCGTAGAACCCAGCGCCCGCCCGGCCGGGCGGGCACCGCGACCACGCCCTGACCGCACTGGCGGCCGCGCACGGCAACGCGATCGTCGTCGCTCCGTACGGCGTCGCGGGCCAGACCCGGGCCGCCCTGGAGCGCGCCGGGGCACGCGTCACCGGCCCCGCCGGGACGCTGCCCGCGCTGCTGGCGGCCGCCGGGACGTACACCGCGACCGCTGCGGCGTACGGGCAGCGGGCGTTCACCTCCCGCCGCTGGCCCGATGCCGTGCGTCGCCTCCCGCACCAGGTCACGCTGGCCGCCCGCTGCCTGACCGAAGCCGCCTGCGTCCGCACCGGCCGCCGCCTCACCGGCGGCGGCACGGTGGTGGTGCTCAGCGCAAGCGAGGCCCTGCACGGTGCCGCCGGGCTGCTCGGCGGACCGCACCTGCGGTTCGTGCACGAGCTGGTCACCACGGAGGACGCCGCGCTCAGGACACTCGGGCGGCTGACCCGCCGGGGGGAGCGGCGGGTGATGGCACTCGCCCCCACCGGCGCAGTACGCGACGACCTGGCGGCCCGCTTCCCCCGTCTGCCGGTGACGGTGCGGCCATTCGCCGTCGCCGACCCCGGCGACCGCCTCACCGACACCGACCGCCGACGGGCACGGGAAGCCTTCGGTATCCCCTCCCACGAAGCGGCCGTGTGCCTGGTCGGCGGCTGGTGGCCCTACAAGGACCCCGCCACCGTCGGCGCCGCGCTCGCCCGGCTCGACATCCCCGTGCACGTCCTGGTCGTCGGCGGCCCGGCCACCCACCGCCTGCTCAAGACGTGGGCGGCCCTGCCGCACGTCCGCCTGCACACCCGCCCCGGCCCCGTCCCCGAGACGCTCGTCCAGGAGGCGTACGCAGCCGCCGACGCGGCCCTGGTCGCCCGCCACCCGGGGGTGGCCAAGGAATCAGGGCTGGTGGTCGACGCCGTACGCCTGGGTATCCCGCTGATCTGCTCCGACCACGACCCTCAACTCACCAAGGCCCTGGCCGGGCACGAATGGGTGCGCCTCTTTCCGGTCGGCGACAGTGCCGCCCTCGCCGACGTCCTGCGTGATCTGGCCTGGTGCCCACTGCCGAGGCCCGCCGCGTGCGCGGCCGCCGACCTCGGCGTGCCCACCGCCGCCGGACAGACCGCCTTCCTCACCAACCTGAAGGAGCCATGCTGATGTCTGCCCTGCCCCCGCTGATCGCCGTCGTCGGCCCCGTCGAACCCGCCCTGCTCACCGCCTGGATCACCCACTACCGCGGCCTCGGCATCGAGCGGTTCCACCTCGCCTTCCACTTCCCCGACCACGTCACTGCCGACCGACGCCACCAGGTGCAGGCCGCCTGCCGCGAACTCGGCATCGCCCCGGCTGCGGTGAGCGACGGGCCGTGGCACGAGCACACCAACCCTCAGCTGAGAGACGCCCTGCGCGAGCGCGCCGGCGCCGGGTGGCACCTGCTCGCCGACTCCGACGAACTCCACTCCTACCCCGCCCCCCTTCAGGAGGTGATCGCTGAGGCAGAGGAGTCCGGGACTGGCACGGTGGGCGGGCTGATGCTCGACCGGGTCACCGCGGACGGTTCCCTGGCCGGCTGGGAGCCGGATCAGGGCCTGGACGCCGCCTATCCGCTCGGCGCGTTCCTGACCCACCACCTGCTGCGGGGCGACCCCCGCAAGATCGTGCTCGCACACTCCAGCGTGCCTGTGGCCTCCGGCAACCACCGGGCGCCGGGCCACCGCCCTGTCAACCGGCCGCCCGTCATCGTCCACCACTTCAAGTGGCGCGACGGCGTGCGCCGGGATGTCGAGAGGCGTGCGGAGCACTCGGCGGACGGCACCTGGAAGACCGCCTCACCGGCCCGTCTGGCGGAGGCCCGATGCGTCTTGGAGCATCTTCAGCGGCACGGCGGCCGGATCGCCGTCGACTCAGCCCGGCTGGGCTTCCGGCCCGTCTCACTGGCCACCGTGCCCGACTGGTGGGCAGCGGAGGCCACGCGGCTGGTCACCACCTGGCAGCCGCCGACCCCGGCGCCGCGTCAGAACGAGCCGGGCTCGATGATCTCCTCGCCCTCGTCATGAGGGGGCTCGAACCGGGCGTAGAAGTCGTCCAGCGCCTGCGGGGTGACGGTCAGCGCGTTGGCGTCCTCCCGCTCGTTGCGCTCGTTCAGCCGCCGCAGCAGCTCACCGCGGGGCACCGGGAAGTACAGCAGCCTCGGACGGCCGCCCGCCTCGATGACGAGCTTCGTCCACTCCTCGCGGTCCGAGCGCAGCCACAGCCCGTGATCCAGCACCGCATCCCGTCCGGCCGCGACCAGGCTGACCAGCTCCTCGCGGACCTCGGCGACCACCGGCGCCTCCAGCTCGAAGTACTGACGTTCCGGGTAGTCGACGCCGTAGCGGCCGTGCCGGGCGTGCACCCGCTCGTCCACCGACAGCCGCACCGCACCGGCGGGCTCGAGCCGCCGCTTCGCGAACGTGGTCTTGCCCGACCCCGTCAGCCCCACCAGCAGAAACACCACCGGCCCCGACCGCTGACCATGGGTCGATCGGTCGGACACTGCCGCCATCACCGACGCTCCTCCTTCGCCGCGGGAACTACTCTCCACTCCAGCGTGTCACCCTCAGCGCTGCAGCGCGGCCCGATCACCGAGCCTCACCCACGTGACGGTTGCCTCGGAGATCCCGCCGGGACGTCGGTTACCGGGTGACGAGCAGCGCACGGGCCCGCGACGGGCCAGGTAAAACATCGCGCGGGGCACGCCTTGGGCGCAGTAGCCCGCAGCGCAGCTCGTAGCCCCTCCAGTGAAGCGACCCGTTCTGGAGTCGGGTCGCTTCACTGTGCGCCACCAGTCTTCAGCCGCATGGCGTCCGGCCAGGCCGCGATCCTCGAACAGAGCTTGGCGAGGCGGTAAGTCTTGACGCTGCCCAAGCTGCCGGTGATCTCCAGTCAGTCAGCCTCAAGCAGTTCCTTGCGGGTTCGGGAGAGCACCGGCTGTGTCATGGGCTTCCGCAAGTGTCGTTCCTCGGGCGTATTGGGGCCATACCGTCAGCAAGGCCTGCGTCGACAGGGGCCAGGTGGTGGAGCTATAGGAAAGCGTGGTTGATGCCATCTGCGGTTGAGGTGGCATACGCGCACCTGCACGGCTGCCTGACCCGCCACCGTGGCGGGCTGGTTTCCAGCTGAGGTCGAGCAGGGTTTGTGACTAGCGCTGCCCGAAGGCAGAAGGCTTGGAACTCAAGTGTTCACGTCGACGTTCATCGCGTCGGGGCCGTCGGATGTACCGGCGCTTCAGCGAGCGTGGGGCCCCAGGCGGACGTAGGCGTAGTGGGCAGGGGGAAAACCATGTCGATACTCGGGCCAGCAGGACCTGCGCAGAGCGAGTACCTGTATCACTTCACGGGGCGCACTGGGGGACGGCCGATCTGGGTCCCAGATGAAATCCGCACCTCGAGCCCAGAGCAGAGACTTGACGCGATCCTCCGGGAGGAGCAGTTCCGGGCGTACCCCCCGTTCGGGGCCGCGGCTCCGGGTGCCGGGGCAAGCGGGATGCCCTGCCTGTGCCTGTCTGAGTGCCCGGTCGAACACCTCGATCACCTGATCCAGACCGGGCGCTTCAAGCCGTGGGGCGTGGTGACCACGAGGGAGAAGGTGCACCAGAAAGGGGGCGGAGCAGTGGCCTACGTGCCCGAGAAAGTCCATGAGGCTTTCATCCGCGCCAAGCTGGGGCACTGGGGGGTACGGACCGGGGAAGGTTCCTCCTGGCTTCACGAACGAGAGTGGAGGCTCCCCATGCCGCAAGGCGTAGCGCCCATTGGGAGCGTGCAGGCGATCATCGTCGAGAGCGCCGATTGGCGGCCGTCCAAGGTTCCGACTGGCCGATGGCAGGACGGTCACACGGGGGTGGAAGGGCCTGGCCCTGTTTCGCCGGAGTCGGTTGAGTTGGAGGACTATCCACGGCTCTGGCGCGAGTCGCCGGTGTGGGTCTGGCTTCCGGACGCTGGGGACATTTCGGTGTACGAGCCGGGGGAACTCTGCTGAGCCGATGCACTATGGGGTCCCTGGGTGGGCGCGGCCTGGCCGGCGGTCACTGCCCGCGGTGCTCAACCCGTCAGCGAACGGACTTGGAGAGTGCGCGACGGCGTCCGGTAGCAGCGATGACGAGATATCGGCGAGGTCGGGATGGGTGGCGGCGACGTCGCGCAGCATCTTGGGGAAGGTGACCCGGTCCAGGCCGCGCCCGGTGCGCGAGAGCAGCAGTGGGCCGGTCGTCTCGGTGGAGTGCGGGGTTTTGTGGGTACGTACCGGCAGGTACTCGTCCAGTGCCCACACGACCTGCCGGGGGATGGGCTGGAGGTGGGTGACGGCGGAGGTGCTGTTGTTCTTCGCCGGCAGGCGCCAGGTGGGTCCGGCCTGGTTGTGGCGCTGGATGTGCTGGACGACGACAGCGATGGACTGGCCCGGGCGCAGGCCTGCGAGGGTCATGTAGACGGCGAGCCGGGCGCGTTCGGCGTGAGGGCCGCGGTAGCGGTCGGCAGCGGTGCGCAGGGCGTCCATCTGGAAGCGGGTGAGCTGCTGGCGCGGGGATGGCGGGGTGGGCCCGGCAAGTACGCGGCGCGGCGGGAGATGCCAGCGGGCGGCGCCGAGGTCCTCTTCGCAGTGGGTGTAGAAGCTACGGACGGCGGAGACGGCGCGGCCGCGGGAAGCGGCCGCCATCGGGCTGCTGTCGAAATTGGTGAGGCGGGCAGCCCAGTCCTGGATGTGCAGGGGCTCGAAGTGCCAGACGAGATCGCCGATGTAGGTGAACCAGTCGCCGCGCCATCCTGCGGGTGCGTCGATCCCGGCGAGGAGCAGGCCGTAGCGGTAGCGGGTGTCCTCGTCCCACGCGCGGCCGCGAACCTCCTGGCCGTCGGGACGGTGGTACGCCCCGGCCAGCCAGTTGCGCAGGATCGCGTACGGGTCGGGGGCCTGGTTCGCTGTGCTCACCCGGCCACTCTATGAACCTTCGGAGCCTCACGAATCGGGTCCGTTGCGCTACGGTGCTCTCGGCTGGACGCGCACCGCCACCCGCCGCAGGCCGACGCCCACGCCGTCGTCCCGCGATCGGCCAAGGTCCTACGGGGCCCGCGACGCCCTGACGCTGCTTCTCCTCGTCGACGGGCGGCGTGGGTATGCCCGTCGAGCTGGGAAGACTCGATGCCCCGTCATCAAAGCACCGCTGCTCAGCGCGCCCGAGAGGCGCAGCGCGAATCCGGCGGCAAGTACACCGCCGCGCTTCGCGAAGCTTCCCGGGGCCGCGCCTCGGCGGCCGCGTTCCCCTTGAGGGAACTGCTCGCCGAGTGCACGACCTGCCCCGAGTGGAGCGGAGACCATCCGGAGGTCGACGCCGAATGGGCACCGCGCATGTTCGACTCGACTCTGCTGGGCGGCCCGGTGCCGCATTCGGCGGTCCTGATGCTGGCCGGTGAACTCGCCGGGGAAGGCCTTACTGCCGCAGTGCGGATGGAATCGCGCGACGCCGTCCGGACCGTGGTGCTCGTGTGCGGCAGCCGCCGCTTCCAGCTCGTCCTCTCGCAGGACAACCTGGTCTACGAGCTATGCCTGATCCCGGGGTGCGGGCACCAGCCGGTTGCCGCGTCCCTCATCCCCTACTGCGCTGACACGCACCTCACAGCACGCCCCGGGAAGGAACTCGCACAAATGGCCTGGCGATGGGGGAACTGGCGGCGAGAGCTTGCCCGTACGCCGGGGGCTGCGGATGCAGGAGACGAAGGCGACGCGCTGATCGCGGCCGCCGTCGCTCAGGGCGCCTTCTCCGCAGTCATCGGCCAGCTGCTGGACGGCTGCTACGGAGATCCCGACCTGATTGACGAAGTCTGCTTCACCAGCGAGGACGCCGTGGCGCTGCGGCACGCCATCGATCACGAACGCCTGCTCCTGACGAACAGGGCCAGGGCCGCCGCCACCCGTATCCGCGTGCTGGCCGGCGGACAGTGCGACTGCGGAAGGCGGCTGATCCTCGCCCCGGAGACGAACGTACCCGCCCGCTACTGCTCAGCCCGGTGCGCCCCGGTCGAGCGGCAACCGGCGTGATCCGGTAGGCGCCCCCCCCCGGCCCCCCGGCCCCGGGCGGGCGCCCCCGGTTTCCTGAGCTTGTTCAGGTCCCGCTGGCTCATGCCGAACAGCACGTTCGGCTCGTCGTACCGGAAGGGGTACCCGACGATGAACGCGGAGGCGATGAAGACCCCGTTCCGAAATTTGACCGCGCCCGAGGTTAAACGCTTGTCTCATCGTCTCCTGGGGTGCGCGGCTCCCGCCACGCCATGCGAGCCGCACTCAGGGCGCGGCGACTCCGTGCCAACGTACGTCGCCCGCGCCGGCGGAGGGCGGCCGCCGCCATGAGGGTGACCGCGGCACCCAAAGAACCAAGGAATTCCGGCACAGCAGAGCGGAGCAGCTCGAACACGGGCACACCGACGCGCCAATGGGGCCGACCGCGCGCCTACTCCCTCGTGTCCTGGCTTGTCATTTCCTTGTCGCAGTGACACCGACGTCCGGGCCCGCGGACGTCCCCCTAGTAGCCCGAGCTTGGCGGTATCGGGCCACTTCGCAATGCCATGTGTCGCGTATCAGTGTTCCAGGCGAGAAGGCCGGAGGGGCGCGTTCCATCCGATCGGGCGCCCCTCCCGGAATCACGGCGGGCTGCCGCCCGTCAGGGCAACGGCACCGCTGCTTGCGACCGGCTTAGGCGGGGGACGGAGCGGTGCGTGACCGAGGGCCCCGGCCTAGCGATCCAACTTTACGGAACAGACAAGCCGCCTCCGCCAAGAGCCAAGGGGGTGGTCAAGGTCCGTGGAACAGTGCGGAGCACGGCGCGGCGCCGCCCTGCCCGAGCCTTTGGCGAGGGAGCTGGTCTGTTCCGTAAAGTTCATAACCCAAGGTCTGATCCCCTGTGCGTCCAGGGATACACCGCAGTGCTCCCGCACCGGCGGAAGACCGTCCCTCATCGGTGTGGTCGCGCCCCCTCAGCCGTGACGGGCGACCTGTACCGCAGTTGCAGGGATCATGAAGCGATTCGTGAAGACGCTGGTCCTGGCCGCCGCCGTGACGGCACTCGTCGGACAGTCCGCCGTTGCCCTCCCCGCAGCCCCGGCCACGGCACCGGCGGCTGCGGCATGCACGAAGAAGTGGGAGGTCACCGGCAAGAAGGTCGCCGTCCGGATGCCTCGCGGCAACGCGCCGGTTGCGTCACCAGACTCGCCGGTCGTGCGCTACCTGCACCGCGGGGACGTGGTGACCTCATGCGTCGAGGCCATCGCCCGCACGCAGAGCGGCCCGGCCTACCGCAAATGCGGCCGCGAAGGACACGTCTGGAGGATCGTCCGGGGCGGCCAGGTGCCCGCCACCTGCCTGAAACGTGCTTAATTGCATCCAATGCAACATGACGCAGAATGGCGAGCCGGGTGATCTAGGACGCGCGCAGGCGCTTGCCCCACCTCTGCACAGCCAGCGGGTCGCAGTAGTCGCACAGCGGGGAACGGGCGCCACGCCCGTACTTGTGGGTCGGACGACGGCACGTGGCACACGGCCCGACCTCGTCTCCGGGGCAGGTGCGGGCCGATACGTCTGGTTCCGTTACGGGGGGCACAGGGACTGTCATCGTCGGTCCTCTTCTCGGCGGCCGCCGCCGGCCGCCTCGAACAAAGAATAGAACGCCACTCGCGGCAGTCCCGCCTCCCCGGCCGCTGCGCGCAGGTCGGCGGCGATGCCCTCCAGCGCCGCCGGGACGCTGGAGGGGCGGCGTACCGCGAGGGCATGGTCCCGGCACAGGTCCACCCAGCGCGGTCCGGCGTCGGCGAAGGTGACCGCCCGGGCGGTCACGGAATCCGACCCGCAGACGGAACAGAGGCGTGGCGGCCACGCCGCAACCCGATCGACAGTCTCCCGGCGTGCGGGCGGAGGCGGGGCAGGCTCCAGCAGGGCGGGGTCGACCCCACGTTGCGCGAGCAGGTCTGCGGGCTCCATTGCTGTGCGCTCCGTTCTCCACCCCTGGGATTGCAGTGTGACCAGCAAATTCTAAAATCGAACCTATGAGCGATCCATCCGTGCCGCGTCTCGCGCAGCTCCGCTTCCTGGAAGCGGTACAGGAGCGGGACCTGGCGCGCACCCGGCGCTGGATCGGCGACGAGGAACGCCGTCTGGCCGAACGCCGCCGCGCACATGCAGTGCGGCCACCTGAACCGGACTGGCTGCTGGAGCAGGGCCTCAGTGGGCGAACGCCTCCGGTCTACGTCCACGCTGGCGGCTGCTGGAATGCGGGCAAGCGGTCCGCGGGGATCTCCCGGGACGAGGCGCGGCGGGCGCTCGCCGAGGGGGTACCCGCATGCTCGCACTGCCGCCCGGACACTGAGCTGCGGGTGGAGGGCTGAACCTGCGCGGGTGGAAGGGGTTGCCGTATGTGGACGCTGCCCGAGCCGATGCTCGCCGCCCCTGTGTCCGATCGTGCTCTCCCTGCGGGGTGGGCGGCAGAGGTGAAGTGGGACGGATGGCGGGCACTTCTGTCCTGGGACGCCGGGGACCTGGTGCTGCGCTCCCGCCAGGGCACGGCCCTCGCCGATTCCTTCCCGGAGCTGCGTGCCGGCGCCTCTCAGCTCCCGGACGCGACCGCTCTCGATGGGGAGGTCGTCGTATGGGAGGACGACAGGCTCGCCTTCGAGCGGCTTCAGGGGCGGTTTCAGCGGCGCGGCGCCGGCGCGGCCCGGCTCGCCGCCGAGTATCCCGCCCACTTCGTCGCCTTCGACCTGCTGCGCCTGGCGGGCGCCGAGACCACCGCATGGCCCTACTGGCGGCGCAGGGCCGCCCTGGAGGCCCTCTTCGCCGAGCACCGGCTCACCGCCCCGTGGGCTCTGTGCCCGTCGACGACCGACCCGGACACAGTGCGCGAGTGGCTGAGCAGTTGGACGGCCGTCGGTCTCGAAGGGGTGGTCTTCAAGAGGTTGGAGAGCGTCTACCAACCGTCCGTGCGCGGGTGGCGAAAGCACAAGGTCAGGGCGACCGAAGACGCCGTGGTGGGGGCGTACACGGGCCCGGCGGCCGCCCCGCGCACGCTACTGCTGGGCCGGTACGACACCGCCGGGCGCCTGCGTTACGTCGGGCGCAGCACGACGCTCCCGCAGGCCTCGGGCCGGTCGGTCGCCGGGTTTCTCGCCCCGGCCGGAGACCGGCACCCCTGGGCAGGGTGGTCGTTCTCTGCCGGGTGGGGGTCACGCGAGAGTCTGCACGTCACCCTGGTCGTCCCGGAGCTGGTGGTGGAGGTCGGTGTCGACGTGGCCCGGGATGGGGCCGGGCGGTGGCGTCACCCGGCGCGCTGGCACCGATCGCGTCCGGACCTGTCCGCGGCCGACGTCCCGGACTTCGAGTCCGGGACGTCGGGCTGATTCACAGCAGGTCGGCAACCCAGCGTGCGATGACCTGCTCATCGAGGCCGTAGGCGCCCTTGGCGCCCATGCTGTTGGTCGCCTCGGCGTCGTAGCGGGTGGGCCGAGGGCGTTCGCCTCCGGCGAGGCGCTTCCATCGGCGTTCTGTGGTCTGCACCGCCACCCGGTGCTTGCTTGCACCGGGGAAGGCGCGCTCCAGGGAGATGCCTGCCGACACCGGCAACAGCTCCTCCACGGCGTACGACGGCTGCTCGGCGGGCTGTGCCTCGACGGCCTGCATGAGGGCCACTGTGACCGGGGCGTCGTCCAGGAGGGCGGCGACGTCGACGTGGACCATGACCGCGCCCGCGCGGGAGAGGTACCAGGCTTCCTGTTCGTTACGGACGACGCGCCAGCCCCGGGCGTGCAACGTGGCAAGCATCCGTGTCCAGAAGTCTTCGCCGAACCCCGGGGCCCGCAGGTAGACATGAACGGGGAGGACAGGTTCGGCGATGGCGGCCGCGTCCTCCGGGTCCAGCCGGTCCGCCCGCAGAGCGCGGACGATGCCGGTGCGGTCCTTGAGGCCGAGTTCGTCCCTGATCCACGAGACCTTCATTCCGGCCTCGTAGGCGTCCCGGACGGTCTGTTCGTGGACGAGGGCGGCGGTCTCCTTGGCCGCGCGGGAGTCCCGCAGGCGCGATCCCCAGGACTCCTTCAGCGCGTCGGCAGCGGTCTTCTGCTCGCTCATGACGTGGTGCCTCCGTGCTCGGTCAGCTTCCGGTCGACGTCGGCGAGTTCGGCCAGGAGCCTCTCCCGCTTAGCCTTGAGGGCGTCGATGTCCACCGTCTCGCCCACGACCGTCAGGTGCGGTTCGCCCTCGATGGCGGCCCGGGGTAGGTCCCGGATCTCCACCACGGTCCCCTCCTCGGGCGCCACGGCGGGGTACTGCATCGACCCGGCACCGCCGGGGAAACCGCCGGAGACGAGGACGACGCCCTCCCCGAGTCGGACGTCCGCGTCCCGACTGGAGCGGCTGACAATGGTCCGCCCGGCGAGACGGATCTTGTTGTCCCCCTTGGTGTGGCCCAGGTTGCTGATGTTCCAGCGGACGGTGACGAGGTCGGCTTGGTCCTCCGGGCTGCCGTCGGTGCCGTAGACCTCACGGAGCAGGTCACGCACGCGTTCCTCGTCGCGCGGGTCGAAGGTCCAGCAGCGGGACGCCCGGTCCCACTGTCCGCCGATGTACTTCGCCTCGGCGACGAACTCGTCGTCGTACGGGCTCGTGACCGCGAGGCGCCCCCGCTCGTTCGTCGTAATCCCGATGTCGTTCACAGTTCTGGCCTCCCCCGAGCGGGCATCTCCCGCTCTGTATGCACAACATACAACACTGTATGTGAGCCATACAATGCATGGGGAGAGGGTTGGCCGGTTCTTGGGGTGCCGGTAAGAATGCTGTCACCAGCCGCAAACGGCGAGGTTCTTGCTGAGCGGATGACACCGGCCGTGGCTGCGACCTTCGTGCGGTGTCAGAGAGCGCGGCTTCAGCCAAATGCGGCGGCGCCGCGCTCTTGCTGAGACGTGCCGCGACGCCACTCCCTACAGCCGGTGCCCCTGCACGCGGGACGAGGCGCCTCGCCCCGCTCATTGCCCCGGTACCCGCCGGCCGTGCTGCACTGTGGATCGTCCTGGCCCAGCACGCACAGAGACCATGCGGCTTCGTCCAGCTCCTCGGCGAACGCCGCGTCCCAGTTCGCCCGGCCGTAGACCTGGTGCAGGGTCACCCCGGCCTTCGTCGCCGCCTCGGCGACGGGCGTCTGTGCCGCGACCAGGTCCAGCACGAGCCTGCGCTGCTCTGCGGTGAACGCGTCCTCCGCCAGGGCTCGCCGGCGTTCCCGGCTCTCGGCGCTGTGGGCGTCCACGCAGGCGGCGCACCGGCAGCCGACCCGGTACAGGGTCGCCGGGGAGAACTTCTCGTGGTCGTACTGCACGCGCACGGGCCGCTTGGCAAGCCGGAGCAACTGCTTGCCGGTCCACACGTGTTGTCGGCCCCCGCGGGCGTGGGGGCGCAGTCTGCTGCCGGGCAGAAGGCCATGGGTGGCCATGCCACTGACGCTGGTGGGCGCCATACCCAGCAGAGCGGCGACCCGGCGGACCGTGTAGGTCTCCTGGGGGTCGATCTGGTCGGCGTACGGCGCCAGGGGATGGGGCTGTGTAGTCGAGCGGGACACCTCGGATCACCTTTCGAGTCGCCCCCGCAGGCACGGGGAGCACGCGAGATCATCACTGCCGTTGGGGCGGCGGATCATCCCCGCAGGGGCGGGGAGCAGATGGCGCTTCATCCCCGCAGTGGCGGGGAGCACTTCCCGAGGGGAAGGCCTCTGCGTGTCCGTGAAGGACCACCCCCGCGTCGGCGGGGACAAGGTGCGTTCGACCTGCGCGACTGAGTGATCACGGGTCCACCTCCGCTAGCGCGGAGAGCACGACCTCACTGTAGCGATCCGACGCGGCCGGGTGCCCGACTCCCCGCCCACTGCAGCCCTGTACGGCGTGGCTCTGTGCGCGGTGCTCTGGGGCTTCTACGGGCGAAGGCCTCGCACGATGCGCCTGCGGTAGCCCGGGGCGGTCACGCGGAAGGGGCGGTCACCTCGTCGGAGGTGTCCCCCCCAACACGGTTCACCCCCGGGGGCCCGGGCG